>DATMYG010000268.1:0-2817 GCA_035561055.1 Clostridia bacterium
CCGGAACGATCCCGCGATGTGGCAACGCCTCGTGGAGCGCGCGATGGGAGAGGATTTTTCATGGAAGATTAGGGCGCGGGATTACGAGAGGCTGTATGGGCAATTGACAATCGGGGACGGGCGGATTATATCCGCCCCTACGGCGGTGTGACCGGAGGTTGTATGAAATACGTTATGGCTCTGGACGCGGGAACAACCAGCAATCGCGCGATCCTCTTCGATGCGGCGGGATGCGTGGTCAGCGGCGCGCAGAATGAGTTCACGCAATTCTACCCCAAGCCCAGCTGGGTCGAACATGACGCGATGGAAATCTGGGCGACGCAGCTTGGCGCTGCGCGCGCGGCCATGGCGCGCGTGGACGCACGGGCGGAGGACATCGCCGCCATAGGCATCACGAGCCAGCGCGAGACGACCGTCGTATGGGACAGGGCGACCGGCGAACCCGTATGCCCCGCCATCGTCTGGCAGTGTCGCAGGACCGCGGAAGTTTGCGACGCGCTCAAGGCGCGCGGCCTTTCGGAATGGTTCCGGGAAAAGACCGGCCTCGTTCTCGACGCGTACTTCTCCGGCACCAAGCTTAAGTGGATTCTCGACAGCATGTCGGGCGCGAGGGAACGCGCGAAGCGCGGAGAGCTTTTGTTCGGCACGGTGGACGCGTGGCTCATTTACAGGCTCACGAACGGGTGCGTGCATGCCACGGATTACTCCAACGCCTCGCGCACGATGCTCTTTAACATCCATACGCTCGATTGGGACGACGAAATCCTAAGGCTATTCGATATTCCCCGGGAAATGCTGCCGGAGGTCAAGCCCTCGAGCTACCTCTACGCCAAGACCGATCCCGCGCACTTCGGCGCGGCCATCCCCATCTGCGGCGCGGCGGGCGACCAACAGGCGGCCTTGTTCGGGCAGAGGTGCTTCTCGCCCGGCGAGGCGAAGAACACCTACGGAACGGGCTGCTTTCTTTTGATGAACACGGGCGAAACGCCCGTTAAAAGCGCCAACGGCCTTTTAACCACCATCGCCTGGGGCTTCGGCGGAAAGGTCGAATACGCGCTCGAGGGCAGCGTCTTCGTCGCGGGCGCGGCCATCCAGTGGCTTCGGGACGAGGTGCGTTTGATCCCTTCCGCCGCGGAAAGCGAAAAGCTCGCGCGGGAGGTGCCGGACACCAACGGCTGCTACGTCGTGCCGGCGTTCGTCGGCCTCGGCGCGCCGTATTGGGACCCTTACGCGCGCGGGGCCATCGTGGGCATCACGCGCGGCGTGAACCGCAGCCACATCGTGCGGGCGACACTTGAGTCCCTCGCCTACGAAACGAGCGACGTGCTGCGCGCCATGGAGGAAGATTCCGGCATACGCCTCGCCGCGCTCAAGGCGGACGGCGGCGCGAGCGCGAACGGGTTTCTCATGCAGTTTCAGGCGGATATCATCGGCGCGCCGGTGCTGCGCCCGCAGTGCGTGGAGACGACGGCGCTGGGCGCCGCCTACCTCGCGGGGCTCGCATGCGGCTTTTGGAAGGACCGCGAGGAACTCGGCCGTCGCGTTCCCGCGCCGGACCGCTTCGAGCCCGGGATGGACGAAGCCGAGCGCGCGGAAAAGCTCGCGGGGTGGAAGCGCGCGGTACGCTCCGCACGCGCTTGGGGAGAGGAATAACGAACTATTACCGATTCGTTCCCCGTCCCCGCCGCAGCGGACGTAAAATCTTGATTGTCAATTACCCTTAAAGGATGGTTTGGATGGAGAAATACGATGTCGTAATCATCGGCGGCGGCGTAGTGGGCTGCGCCACGGCAAGGGAGCTAACGCGCTACCGGCTCGCCGTCGCAGTGCTCGAGGGCGCGCCGGATATCTGCTCCGGGCAGAGCAAGGCCAACACCGCCATCGTGCATGCGGGCTACGACGCGAAGCCCGGCACCTACAAGGCGCGCTTCAACGCGCTGGGCAACGAAATGTTCGACAGGATCGCACGGGAGCTGGACGTGCCCTTCGAGCGCAACGGCTCACTGGTGCTCGCCTTTTCCGAGGAGGGCGTGCCGGAGCTGGAGAAGCTTGTCTGGCGCGGGGAAACCAACGGCGTAAGAGGTCTTCGCGTGATCGGGCGCGACGAGTTGCACGCGATGGAGCCGAATATAAGCCAAAAGGCCGTCGCCGCGCTGTGGGCGCCCTCTGGCGGCATCACGAGCCCGTACGAGCTGACTTTCGCCTACGCCGAGAACGCCGCAAAAAACGGCGCGCGGTTTTACCGGGATACGAAGGCGGCGGGCATGCGGCCGGACGGCCGGGGCGGATATATCGTCCGGGCGGGCGAAACGGAATTCCAGGCGCGCGCCGTGGTCAACTGCGCGGGCGTGCACGCGGACGAGATCAACAACCTCGTCAGCCGAGAAAAGCTTAACATCACGCCGCGCCGCGGCGAATACTACATCGTCGACAAGAACTACGGCACACTCTTCAAAAGCGCCATTTTCCAGCTGCCCACGACCATGGGCAAGGGCGTGCTGGTCGCGCGCACGGTGGAGGACACGATTTTGCTCGGCCCGACGGCCGACGACATCCCCGACAGGGAGGACAAGCGCACCACGGCGGACGGCCTCGCGCGGGTGCTCGCGCGCGCCGCGCTCACGTGGGAGGAGATCCCGCGCCGCGGCTTTATCACGACGTTCTCCGGCATCCGCGCGCACTGCGACCGGGACGACTTCGTCCTCGGCGAGCCGGGGGACGCGCCGCTCTTCTTCAACGCGGCGGGCATAGAGTCCCCGGGGCTCACGAGCGCGCCTGCGATCGCCGTGTACCTCGCCGAGAGCGTGGCCCAGCGCC
>DATMYG010000269.1:0-5235 GCA_035561055.1 Clostridia bacterium
CGGTTCGAGGAGGAAAACGGTATGCTTACGGCACGGAAAATTACGTTTATTATATTGTTTACGGCACTCGTCGCGCTTATGAGCCTGCTTGTCTACCGGGCGTTCTTCGCGCCCGAGGGGGACAACGGCATGAGCGGCGCGCGCTTTGTGTATGAAGAGGCCATCAATGCGCGCTGAGCAGTTTTACACGATGCCGACGCCGGATATCACCATGCTCAACGCCGGCACGCTCAACCCCATGGATAAGGAGCAGCGCTACGCCCCGGCAAAGCCGCGCACGGGCACGGATAAGGAGCCAGAAAATGACAAGTAAGAAACCGGCAACCAAAAAAGAACTTGAATATCAAAAGCTCGTCTCCGAGCGCGCGCCGAAAAGCAAGGTGCTTGTACAGTGCCTGCAGGCGTTCGTTTCGGGCGGGCTCATCTGCTGCGTCGGGCAGCTATTCCGCGATTTCGCGCGCCTGATGCTGAAACTGGACGAAACGGGCGTATCGACCTTTACCGCGATTGTGATGGTTTTCATCGGCGCGACGCTTACGGGCGTGGGCGTGTACGACCGCATCGGCTCGTGGGCGGGCGCGGGCTCCGTGGTGCCCATTACGGGCTTTGCGAACTCCATCGTGGCGCCTGCGATGGAATTCCGGCGCGAGGGCTACGTGCTGGGCCTTGGCGCGAAGCTGTTCACGCTCGCGGGCCCCGTGCTCGTGTACGGCATCAGCGCTTCCATCATCGTAGGGCTAATCTCGCTGCTTTTCTAGGAGGAACCGAACTTATGCGCAACAAATGCATCGGCCGCCAGACGGTGGCGTTCACAAGCCCGCCGCGCATTATCGCGGGTGAAACGATCGTGAGTAAAACGGAGGGCGAGGGCCCTCTTGGCACATTCTTCGACACCGTGCTCGAGGACGATACCTGGGGCGAAAAAACCTGGGAGCTTGCGGAGCGCAAGATGTTTGAGCACGTCGTCAAAAAGGCGCTCGAAAAGGTGAAGCTCTCAACGGGCGAGGTGGATTTGCTGCTCGGCGGAGACCTGCTCAACCAGATCATCACGGCCAACTACGCGGCGCGCGAGCTGGGTATTCCCTTCATCGGACTCTACGGCGCGTGCTCGACCATGGCGGAAACGCTGCTGGTGGGATCCATGCTCATGGACGGGGGATACGCCTCGCACATCGCCTGCGCGGCGGCGAGCCACTTCTGCACGGCGGAGCGGCAGTACCGTATGCCGCTCGAGATGGGCACGCAGGCGGTGCCGACCGCGCAGAGGACCGTCACCGGCGCGGCCTGCACGCTGCTTGCCGACGTCATGTGCGCCGATCAGGCGCAGTTCGCTTCCATTTTCATCACCCACGGCGTGATCGGGCGCGTGATCGACCTCGGCATCTCGGACGCCGCCAACATGGGCGCCGCGATGGCGCCCGCGGCCGCCGACACGCTTGTCGCCCACCTGAAGGATACCAGCTTTCCGCTTGAGAATTACGACATCGTCGTCACAGGCGACCTTGGCAAGCTTGGCAGCGAGCTGTTCGTCGAGCTGTGCAAAAAGGAAGGCGTGGATGTCGCGGAGCGCCACGTGGACTGCGGCAACATCATCTTCGCGCCAGACCAGAACGTCAACTGCGGCGGCAGCGGCTGCGCCTGCAGCGCCGTTACCCTCAACGGCTACCTTCTCAAGAGGCTGCAGGCGGGGGATTTCAAGCGCATGTTCTTCATGGCGACGGGCGCGCTCATGAGCACGACCTCGGGCATGCAGGGGGAGAGCATCCCCGGCGTCGCGCACGGCGTCGTGATCGAAAGGAGATAGTATGCAAGTTCGGGATTATCTGTACGCCTTCCTAATCGGCGGCGGCATCTGCGTGGTGGGCCAGCTCCTGATGAGTTACACGAACCTGACGCCAGCGCGCATCCTCGTGCTGTTTGTGACGGCGGGTGTGTTCCTCACGGCGCTTGGCCTTTACGAGCCGCTCGTCAAGCTCGCGGGAGCCGGGGCGACCGTGCCACTGACAGGCTTCGGCTACGCGCTTGGCATAGGCGCAATCAAAGGCGCGGCGGAAAAGGGTGTGCTCGGCGCGTTTACGGGCGGGGTCATCGCGACCGCGGGCGGCATCGCCGCGGCGGTGTTCTTCGGCGCGCTCAACGCCATCATCTTCAAGCCAAAAACAAAAAAATAGGATACGGCAAAAATCAAAATAGAAAGCGGAGAATTTCTCCGCTTCTTCGTGCGCACGAAAGAGATTATTCCCCGGTTTTCACGGCCGATATGAGCAGCATCATCGGCCTGCGGAGCTCGTCGGCCATGCCGGGCATACGGGAGAGCATTTTCCGCGAGGGCTGCGGTTCGGCCAACCCGGTAATCCGCATGCCGGAGCGGAGGAGCCCGTTCATATAGGAGGTCAGCGTCCTGTGGTACTTCGCGATCCGCTCGCCCAGAAAAACGGCCTGCCGCGCACCTTCCTCAAAATAGCGGTCGACTGGCCAATACAGGTGATTCCCTTGCGCATCGTCAACCCAGCGCTGCGGGCCATGCGCGGTAAAAACGGGATGCTCGACCGAAAAGACAAAACATCCTTCCCGACTGAGCCATCGGTGAACCTTCCGGCACAGGCTTTCGAAATCCTCGATGTAATGAAAGGCAAGGGAACTTAACACCACATCGAAGGAATCCTCTTCAAACGAAGCGTCTTCGATGGAGATTCTGGCGTATTGGACGTTCTCGCGCACGGTTTTCGTACGCGCAACCGCAAGCATTCTTTCCGAGATGTCGATGCCGGTTACCCGCTTTGCGCCGTGCTCCGCCGCGTATGCGCAGTGCCAGCCATAGCCGCAGCCGAGGTCGAGCACGCGCTTCCCAGCGAATGTCGGCAACATCTTTTTGAGTTCAGCCCATTCGCCCGCGCCCCTTAAGCCCAGCGTAGAACGGAGCATTCCTCCGTACTTATTGAAAAAAGCAGGATCGTCGTACTTGTTCTCTTGCATATAAGCCTTTCTCAAGAAGAAGAAACGCACCCGAAGGGGCGCGCCATATGCCGGCAAGCTTGTCGCCTTCAGCGCCGCGTTCCGCTTGAAGCTACGGCACCAAATCCGGCCTTCTCAAATGTCCGCTATCGCGCCCGTAGCGCACCGCGAGCATTTCCGCAACGATGGCGACGGCGATTTCCTTGGGTGTCTCGCCGCCGATGTCGAGGCCGATAGGAGAGTACACTTGCTTGAGCGCTTCCCGCTCGAAGCCCTGTTCGATCAAGGTTTGGTACACGGAGCGGATCTTGCTTTTGCTGCCGATCATGCCGATGTACGCGGCCTTCTTGGGCAGGATCGCCGCGAGCGCCTCCGCGTCGCAGCGATGCCCGTGTGTGACGATAACGTAGTACGCGCCCGAAGGGATGTCGGCCCGGCGGAGCGCCTGCTCGAAGCTTTCGATCTGGGTATACGCATCTTCAGGGGAGAGCGTACCGGGCAGGGACGCGGGATCCCGGTCGTCGTAAAAAGCGACGTCGAAGCCTGCCGGGCGCGCGACGGCTGCGAGTGCGAGGCCGACGTGGCCCGCGCCGCACACAATGAGTTTCGGCCGCGCGCGATAGACTTCCGTAAATAGCGACATGGCGCCGCCGCAGGCCATGCTCAAACCGTGGTCGCCGAGATCATAATCGATATAATCCCCTTTGCCGCGACGGATGCACTCGAGCGCATGCACGATGGCGGCCCTCTCGATTGCCCCGCCGCCGACGGTGCCCGCGGTCTCGCCGGATGCGTAAACGAGCAGCTTGCCGCTCTTTCGCGGCACGCTGCCCGAGGTTTTGACGATGGTGACGAGCGCATAATCGCGCCCGGCCTCGCGCGCGGCGAGGGTCAGGTGCATCAACTCGCAGTCGTTCATGAGAGTACGTTGTCCAGGAGCATCAAAAGCTCCAGCACGCTTCGGAACTGCGCTTCGCTCTTTTGCTCCAGCCATACGAGGCGCCCCTGCCAGCTTGCGTTCTGCCTGAAGAGCACGTTGAGCTTGAAGGTCGCAAGCGCCGGTTCGTCTAAGCCGCCCTCGGCAGACGCCGGAAGCGTGGGCTCAGCCGGACGGAAAGCGCGGTTTTCCATCGCTTTTTGCGGGGAGCCGATCGCGTCGAGCAAGTCCTCTACAAGCATGAGGAACTGGATGACGTTATGGAAGCGCATTTCGCGCGCGAAGTACGGGTTGGAAAGGGTGCCCTGCAGTTCCTTATCCCGGTAGGATGTGATCTTTACAAGGCTTGTCTTGATTTCGTACGGTATGAAACCATTTATCATCGTGTCCATGATTTCCACCTCTGCTGCTTGGGTCGCCGGGGCCATCTCTTTTTTGATTATATAGGCTGATAGTTACACAGGCGTTACAAAAGAGCGTTTCGCTTTCCTTTTTTTGCGTGAATAATCGAAAAAAACGGGCAAAATCGCAATATATGACCTTCTTTGACAAATATCATACCATATTCAGTGGCAGTATGGCTATTGCCATTTTTTTGCACATGCGATAGAATAATGCTGTAAGTTATCTCGTAACATGCCGGAATAATATGTACTCTGGGGATTGTTGATGGAAGCTGTGAAGAGCGTGCTGCAAGTGAATATGCTGGGAGAGTTCTCCATCGTCTGCGGCGAGCGTAAGGTGGACGACCAATCCAGCCGATCCAAAAAGGTGTGGACGCTTATCCAGTACCTCATCGCCAACCGGATGAAGGATATTTCCCAGAACGACCTGATCGAGGTGCTCTGGCCCGAAGGCAGCGAGATCGGCGACCCCGCGAACACATTGAAAACCATCGTGCACCGCGCGCGCCAGGCCATGGATACCCTCGAATTCGAGGACGGCAAGAATATCATCCTCTACCGCAGCGGCACGTACGCCTGGAACAACGACCTCACCGTCGAGGTGGACGCGGAGGAGTTCCTCTCCTGCTGCGACGTGGCCGAGAGGGCAACGGGGGATAAAAAGCTTGCGCACCTCATGCGCGCGCTTTCGTATTACAGGGGAGATTACTTGCCCAAGGCCTCTTTCGAGGCGTGGGCGATGCCGCTTGGCTCCTATTTCCGCACGCGGTACATCCAGGCCGTGCATGAGGCGGTAGCCATGCTCACGCAGGCCGGACGGTATGGGGATATCATCTCGCTGTGCCGCCGCGCGTCGGTCATCGACCCGTACGACGAATCGGTCCACTTCGCGCTCATTCAGGCGCTGGTCGCCACGGGCGCGCAGCAGGAGGCTATGAG
>DATMYG010000270.1:0-2042 GCA_035561055.1 Clostridia bacterium
CCTTTTTATCCGGGAGGTGAAGCATGCTTACCGATATCATCATCGTTCTTCTGGTATTGTTGATCCCGCGCGTCACGGTGCTGCTCAACGACAGGTTCAAGTTCTTCAATATGCTGGGTCCCGTGTTCCTGTGTTACATCACGGGCTTCGCGGCGAGCTTCCTTCTCAAAGACACGTCCATGGCGTCGACGCTCGCCGAGGTCTGCGTGCCGGTCGCGATCCCGCTGATCCTGTTCTCGGCCGACCTTTCCTCCCTCAAAAAGCTCGCGCGGCCCGCGATCACCTCGTTTATGGTGCTCATCGTCGCGGTGGGGCTCGTGTGCGCAGCGGCGCAGATCATCTTTAAAAACAGCGTAGCGGATGTGAGCGACATCAACGGCATGCTGATGGGCGTTTATGTCGGCGGCACGCCGAACCTTATCGCCGTGGGCATGGCGCTCGGCGTGAGCGAGGATACGATCGTGCTGGTCAATACCTGCGATATGATCGTGGGCGGCGTGTACTTCCTTCTTATCCTCTCCGTCATGCCGCGGCTTTTCCGGAGCTTCTTGCCTAAGTTCGATCTGGGCGGGAGCAAGGGTTCGGACGAAAGGTTAGAGGGCGTGCTCGGGGAGAAGTTCATCGCCAAAAAGGTGCCCTTCTCGTTTAAAATGCTGCTGGAGCGGCTGCCCATCTTCCTTCTCGCGGTCGCGTCCGTCGGCGTCTCGCTCGGCGCGTCGTGGCTGATTACCGGCAGCTTCACCAACATGATGGTGGTCATGCTCGGCGTCACAACCTGCGGCGTGGCGCTCTCCTTCGTAAAAAAGGTACGCGCGATTCCCGGCTCGTATACCGCCGGACAGTATTTCATCTATATGTTCTCGGTGGCCATCGGCCTCACGTTCGACCTTTCGATGATCACCCTGTCCTCGCTGATGATGCTTTTAATGCTCGCCTTCGTGCAGTTCGGTTCCGTGTTCCTGCACATGATCCTCGTCAAGCCCTTCAAAATCGATGCGGACACGGCTCTTATCACCTCCACGGCCGGCATTTACGGTCCGGCGTTCATCCCGCCGGTCGCCAATGCCATGCGGAACAAGGAGGTCATCCTCACGGGCCTCGTGTGCGGCATACTGGGCATCGCCCTTGGCAATTACCTCGGCATCGGCATCGCGACACTGTTCCGGCTGATCGGCTGAAAATCGAAGATAATAAAACCCGGGCGGCTATGAGCCGCCCGGGTTTACTACGCACAAAATCTTATCTGCGCCTTGCGCTGTTGGCGATCATCAACAATCTAAGGAACGACACGAACGACGCCAGCGCGGCGACGACGTAGGTGGTCGCGGCGGCGTTGAGCACTTTCCTCGCGGCGGCTTCCTCGTCGTAGGTGTCGATGTAGCCCCCGGCCGTGAGCATATCGAGCGCGCGGCGCGAGGCGTTGAATTCGACCGGCAGCGTCACCAGCTGGAAGAGCAGGATACCCGCGAACAGCCACGCGCCGAAGCTTGCGAGGCCAAAGCTGCCCATCAGCACGCCCGCGATCACGATCCACGGCGCGGCGGCGGAGCCTATTTTCGCCACGGGGAGCAGCGCGTTTCGAAGCTTGATGGGGCCGTATGCCTCCTGATACTGCATGACGTGGCCAATCTCGTGCGCCGCGACCGCGAGCGCCGCGACCGACGCGTCGTTGTACACCGCCTGCGAGAGGCCCACGACATTGCTCCTGGGGTCGTAATGGTCGGTCAGCCGGCCGCCCACCTCTGTCAATTGCGCGTCGCTTCCGCCCGCGTAGAGGAGCCTCTGCGCCACGTCGTGCGCGGGAAGGCCGATTTTTGCGCGCACCTTGGCGTATTTCTTATACACGCTGTTCACGCGCGCGTTCGCGATCATGCCCACCACCGCGATCGCGACGACCAGAAAGAACATTAAACCGTCCGTTCCGTATAAATTAAGAGAATTCCCCAACATATCGATCACTCCTTTGCCCGCATTATAGCAAAAACGGCTGCCGTTGTGAACGGCGTTCACCATATTGTCGCACGATGTTTGCACTTTTCATG
>DATMYG010000271.1:0-2331 GCA_035561055.1 Clostridia bacterium
GCATGAGCTTGAGCACGCTGTCGTTGCGGCCAGCAAGCTCGATCACGAGCCCCCGCTCGAAGCAGGCGCGGCTGACCTTTTTGGCCGTTCCCTCGGGATAGGCCGCGAAATCGACACCCCAGATCATGCCGATGCCGCGAAGCGGCAAATCCAAACCGAGGCGGTCGAGACCCGCGCGCAGAGCCGCTTCCATCAAAACACCCTTCCTTGAAGTTTCGGCCTCGACGCTGTTGACGAGCATATACTCGAGTCCGGCCCTCGCCGCGACCATCGCGGGCTGGAAGCCGCGGAACGTTCCGTTGTGTTCACCCGGCTGCCAGATGTCGAGCTCCGGCCTGAAGAGCGTGAGCGCGAAGGGCATGCCCATGCCGCCGATGGACTTGGCCATGACGACGATATCCGGCTTGATCCCGGCGCGCTCGAAGGCGAAGAACGGGCCCGTGCGCGCGCAGCCGACCTGGATTTCATCGGCGATGAGGAGCATGTCGTGCCTGTCGCACAATTCCCGCGCGCGCTGCAGCCACTGTGCGGATAACACATGGACGCCGCCTTCCGCCTGCACGGCCTCCACGACCAGCGCGGCTGGCCGGTCCACGCCGGAATGATCGTCCGTAAGGATCACGTCCATGTAGCGGATCGTGTCGAGCTCGGGGAACATGTATGGCGCGGGAATGTGCGTGACGTGGCCCAGGGGTATGCCCGCGCCCGCGCGCGCCGCGGCGTCCGTCGTCAGGGCCAGCGAGCCCAGCGTCATGCCGTGGAAGCATCCCATCAGCGCGAAAATATTCTGCCTTTTTTTTACCTTGCGCGCCAGCTTGAGCGCCGCTTCGACCGAATTCGCACCCGTGGGACCGGGGAACATGAGTTTGTAGTCCAACCCGCGCGGCTGCAGGATGCTCTGCTGAACATATTCGATGAAGCTTCCCTTCGCCTCGGCATACATGTCCAGAGAATGGACGATGCCGTCGAGCTGCAGGTACTCGATCACCTTGTTTTTAATGTATTCGTTGTTGTGGCCGTAGTTGCAGCTGCCCGCGCCGCAGAAAAAGTCGATATAGCCGCGCCCGTCCGCATCCGTCAGGAACGAGCCCTTCGCCTTGGTGAATACGACGGGGAATTTGCGGCAGTAGGAGCGCACCTCGCTCTCGTAGGTTTCAAAGATCTTTGTATCCATAGACAACACGCTCTCTTCGATTTGATGAGGGGGAGCCGGTCAGATCAGGTTCATCCGGATCATGGTTTCCGCGATCTGCACCGCGTTGAGGGCCGCGCCCTTCCTGATTTGGTCGCCCGCGCACCAGAACACGAGGCTGTTGGGCGCGGAAATATCCTTGCGGATGCGGCCGACCCAGATCAGATCGCCGTCGGAGGAATCGATGGGCATCGGGTACACCTTGTTGGCGGGGTCGTCCGCGAGCCGCACCCCCGGCGCGTTCGCGAGAAGCTCCCGCGCCTTCTCGGGCGTAAGCTCCCGCTCCGTTTCGATCGTAATCGACTCGCTGTGGCTGCGGTAGACGGGCACGCGCACGCAGGTGCAGCTCACCATCAGTTCCGGAAGGCCCATGATTTTACGGCCCTCACGCAGCATCTTCATTTCCTCATGGGTATATCCGTTTTCCTCGAACGAGTCGATATGGGGAATCAGGTTGAAGGCGATTTGGTGCTGGAAGACCTTCGGCATGGCGGGTTTGCCGTCAAGCACGTCCCGCGTCTGTTCGGCGAGCTCCACAAGCCCGGCCGCGCCCGCCCCGCTCACCGCCTGATAGGTGGAAGCGATGATGCGGCGTATGCCGGCGTAATCGTTAAGGGGCTTGAGCGGCACGAGCGCGATGATGGTCGAGCAGTTCGGGTTCGCGACGATGCCCTTGTGCTCCCTGAGCGCCTCTGCATTGCACTCCGGCACCACTAGCGGCACCGCGGGATCGAGCCGCCATGCGCTGGAATTGTCTATGACGACGCAGCCCGCCTTGGCAGCCTCGGGCGCGAGGCTGCGGCTGACGCCCTCGCCCACGGCGAAAAGCGCGATGTCGAGTTCCTTGAATATCTCGGGGGACGTGGCCTCCACGGCGAGTTCGGCGTCGCCGCACTTCGTGTGCTTGCCCGCGTTTTCGGGCACGTCCAGCGCGCGTATGGAGCCCGCGGGGAATCTGCGCTGCGCGAGCGTTTTGAGCATTTCCTGACCTACGGCGCCCAGCGCGCCGACCACGGCAACCCTGTATTGTTTCATGGCAATCACGCTCCGTTACATTATTTCAATTTTATTCTAGCGTGTTCCTATCCGACCTACTATATACAATATATATAAATATTTGATATAATTATATATAAATC
>DATMYG010000272.1:0-4537 GCA_035561055.1 Clostridia bacterium
ATATTATTCTAAATTACTATTGACGCGCGGTTGTGTGCGGGAGTACCATGTTTATGTTAGTGATGACTAACTAAGGAGAGCTTGCGATGGGCACGAATGAGCAGAGGACCCTCGGGGGGCTTCAAATCGGACGCAGCGGCCACGTGAAGGCCGTCAAC
Organism: Clostridia bacterium; assembly: GCA_035561055.1. GTDB lineage: Bacteria > Bacillota > Clostridia > Christensenellales > CAG-138 > Phil1. The sequence continues at coordinate 159 of DATMYG010000272.1, forward strand.
ACCGCGGATCGCCGCATGCGGCGGCACATCACGGACATGGGCATTACGCCGGGCACGGAGGTCAGGCTGATCAAGGCTGCGCCCATGGGCGACCCGCTCGAGATCGGCCTTCGCGGATATACGATGTCCCTGCGGCGCGCGGACGCGGAGACGATCCAATTAATGAGCGACGCGGAGCATGAGGAATGGCACGAGCGCACCCTTCGCGCGCGCGCGGACTTTGAAAAGCGCGCGGCGGAGCGTTTGGCCCAGACCCAGCCGCAGGAGAGCGACAGGGCGGGGCACATCCGCGCGGCGGAGCTGACCGCCTTCATCCTCGAAAAAGGCGGATGCTGCGAGAATGACGAGAGCGATTACTGCCCGCGCGAGGTGTTCGGGGACGACGGCGGCCCCGTGCGCCTTGCGCTCGTGGGGAATCCAAACTGCGGCAAAACCACGCTGTTCAACGCCATGACCGGCGCGAAGGAATACGTCGGCAACTGGCCGGGCGTGACGGTCGAGAAGAAGGAGGGAAAGGTCAAGTCCTTTTCAGGCAGGCGCGGCGAAGGAACCCTCTGCACGCTCGGCCATGAGATGACCGTTGTTGACCTGCCCGGTATCTATTCGCTCTCCCCCTACTCGATGGAGGAAATCGTCGCCCGCGACTACATCATCAATGAAAAGCCCGAGGCGATCATCAACATCGTGGATGGCACGAACTTGGAGCGCAACCTCTATTTAACCATACAGCTGCTTGAGCTTGAGCGGCCCATAATCATCGCCCTCAACATGATGGACGAGGTCGAGAAGCGCGGGGATACCATCGACTGCGAGCGCCTTTCGTTGGAGCTGGGCATACCTGTCGTACCCATCAGCGCGCGCACGGGTGAGGGCATCGAGGAACTCGTGGACGGACTGCAGCGCCTTATCCACGCCGCGCACGCGCAGTTCCACGAGGGCTTCCACATCGAGCCGGACGACGTGTACGACGACTTTACGCACATGCAGCACCACCTCATCGGCCAGCTCGTGGACGAATATGCGGACAGGGCGGGCCTCCCCAGGCACTGGACGCAGATCAAGCTGCTCGAGGGGGACGAGCGCGTGCGCGCGGCGCTCGGGCTTCCCGACGAGGTTGCCTCACAGGCGGACGGGATCGTGCGCAGCTTCGCCAGCGCCAACCCCTTTGGGGATAACGAAAGCATGGTTGCGGACAGCCGCTACGCGTACATTGAAAAGGTGACGGCGGCCGCTATGCACAAGGGCAAGCGGGACGTCATCGCTGAGAGCAACGCGCGCATCGACAGGCTCCTTACGAACAAGTGGCTCGCGCTGCCGCTGTTTTTGCTCATCATGGGACTTATTTTCACGCTCACGTTCTCGAGCGTCGGCGCGGCGCTTTCCGATGCGGTCGGAACGGCCATCGACGACGGTTTCGCGCCCTTCGTGCGCTCCGCGCTCGAGTCCGCGGGGGCGCAGGTATGGTTCGTCAGTCTTGTGTGCGACGGCATCATCAAGGGCGTGGGGGGCGTGCTGACGTTTCTGCCGCAGATCGCGCTGCTGTTCCTTTGCCTCTCCCTCCTCGAAGATAGCGGGTATATGAGCCGCATCGCTTTTATCATGGATAAGCCCATGCGAAGGCTGGGCCTTTCGGGTAAGAGCTTCATTCCCCTTTTGATGGGCTTCGGCTGCACGGTGCCCGCGGCGATGGGCGCGCGCACCATGGATAACCAGCGCGACCGCAGGATGACCATACTGCTCCTGCCCTTCATGAGCTGCTCGGCCAAGCTGCCGGTCTATGGCCTCATCGCGAGCGCCTTTTTCGAAAAATACCGCGCCCTCGTGATCTTCAGTCTGTACCTGTTGGGTATTCTCATGGGTATATTATCCGGACTCCTGTTCAGGGGCAGGCTCTTCGAAAAGGGGGAAGCGCCGTTCGTCATCGAGCTGCCGCCATACCGCTGGCCCACCGCGAAAAACACCTTCACGCACGTATGGGAGCGCGTGAGCCACTTCCTCGAGAAAGCGGGCACGATCATCTTCGCGATGTCCGTCGTAATCTGGTTTCTCCAGAGCTTCGATTTCCGCTTTGCCTTCGTTTCCGCGCCGGGCGAGAGCATCCTTGGCAAGGTCGGCACGCTCATCGCGCCCATATTTATGCCCCTGGGCTTCGGCTCGTGGCAGGCGAGCGTCGCGCTGCTCACGGGGCTTGTGGCGAAGGAGGCGGTCGTGAGTTCCCTCTCGATGTTCGCGGGCTTCGCGGCGAGCGCGGGCGGCGAGGTCGTGCGCGGCGCGCTTTCGGGTATTTTCACACCCGCAGCCGCGTACAGCTTCCTCGTGTTCGTGCTGGTGTATACGCCCTGTATGGCGGCCGTCGCCATGATGCGGCGGGAGCTTGAGAGCATAAAATGGACGGTATTCGCGATATTCTACCAAATGACGAGCGCATGGCTTGCCGCGTTCGCGGTATATCATAGTATCGGACTGTTTACGGGGGAAACGAGCATGACGTTCATCTATTATCTGATCGCCGCCGCCATCGTGATCTACAGCGGCTTCATGCTCGCCAGGCATTTCCGGCGGCGCGGCTGCTGCGACGAAGGGCGGCATGCATGCGAAGGCTGCCGTTATGCCGCAGGCTGTTCACAAAAAGGTCGCCAAAAAGGTACTGATAAGTAGCAGGAGAATATGCTATACTCGAAGAAAGGAATTTAAGGCGCCGCCAAATATAACCGGCGCCCGAAAGGGGTAAGAAGATGAAAATCTCGATTAGCGGCAAAAACATCGAAGTCTCGGATTACCTACATGACCTGATCACCAAAAAGGTAAGCAAACTGGATAAGTATTTTACCGAGGATACCGAAGCACATGTCACGCTGGCGGTTGAGCGCAACCGCCATATCGTGGAAGTCACCATTCCCTGCGCCGGCGGCATCATCCGCGGCGAGGAGACCTCGGGCGATATGTACGCCTCGGTCGACAATGTGCTCGCCAAACTCGAAAAGCAGATAGTCCGCCACCGCACCAAGCTTGAGAAGAATCTGCGCGCCGGCGCGTTCAAGGCGCCCGAGCCCGTGTTCAGCGAGAGTTTCTCCCAAGACGAGCTCGACGAGGAGCCCCCGCGCGTGGTCAAGATCAAGCACTTCGACATCAAGCCCATGACTGTGGACGAAGCCATGCTCCAGCTTGAGCTTCTCGGCCACTCTTTCTATATGTTCACCAACGGCGACACCGGCGTCATCAACGTGCTCTATAAGCGCAAGGACGGAAATTACGGCCTGATCGAGCCGGAAAACTGATTAAATGGGCCGGAATGGCAGGGCCGCCCCGAAAGGGGCGGCCTTTTTATCAAACGCGCCTTAACCGTCCCAGGGGGTCGGATATTCGCGGCCCGTTTCGGCTCTTTCCCGCCGCGCGTTTTAGGATTACAATAGACATACCTGTTAAGAATTCCGCGCCGCGCGCGTGAAGGGCAAGGTGAATCTATGAAGTTCAAGGACAGCTATCATCCCTACGCCATGGTCACAATCCTGTTCTGGTCCCTCGCATACGTGCTCACAAGGTTGACGCTTCGCTATTTCACGCCCTTTTCATTGGGCTTCCTTCGATATTTCGTCGCCTCCCTGGCGCTTGCGGTCGTCGCCGTGGCGACCAAAATGAAGCCTCCGCGCAAAGCGGACATCCCGTGGTTTCTGCTCGCGGGGGCGGTCGGCTTTTTCCTGTACATGATCGCGTTCAACAAGGGCCAGCAAACGGTCACGGCTTCCGCCGCGAGCGTCGTCATCGCTACCGTGCCCGTGATCACGGCCCTTCTTGCACGGCTGATCTATAAAGAAAAGCTGCGCGGTTACCAGTGGGCGGCCGTCGCCGTCGAGTTTGCGGGCGTGGTCGTGCTGACCCTGATGAACGGCGTGTTCTCCGTAAACAGGGGCCTCCTGTGGATGCTGCTCGCCGCGCTCGCGCTGAGCGCTTACAACCTCCTGCAGCGCAAGCTTACAAAAACCTACACGGCGCTGCAAACCTCCACGTTCGGCATCTTTTCCGGCACGCTGCTGCTGGCCGTTTTTCTTCCCGCCTCGGTCGAAGAAGCCGCCCGCGCGCCGGGAATCCAGCTCGCCTATGTCGCCGTACTGGGGATTTTTTCGGGCGCGATCGCCTATGTCGCCTGGTCGAAGGCCTTCGCGAAGGCGAATAAGACCTCGCAGGTGAGCAATTACATGTTCGTCACGCCGCTTTTAACGAGCGTGCTGGGGTTTGTCATCGCCGGCGAAGTACCGGATCCGTCTACCCTGCTCGGCGGGGCGATGATCCTTTTAGGTGTGCTATTGTTCAACTTCGGAGGAAAAATCCGAGAATCCCTGCGAAGGCCCGAGGCGGGAGATAAGGGACAGGCTTTATAG
>DATMYG010000273.1:0-9659 GCA_035561055.1 Clostridia bacterium
GAACATAGACGGTCTGCATCAGGCGGCGGGGAGCAAAAACGTCTATGAACTCCACGGCAGCATCTACAGGAACCGCTGCATGGCTTGCGGCAGGGCGTACGGCGCGGAGTATATAAAAAACAGCGCCGAAGTGCCGCGCTGCGACTGCGGGGGAATCATAAAGCCCGACGTCGTGCTCTACGGCGAGGGGCTGAATCAGAAGACCCTGCGGGATTCCGTCGCGCATATCACGAAGGCGGATATGCTCATCGTCGGCGGCACATCGCTGGCGGTGTATCCCGCGGCGGGGCTCGTGGATTATTACGAAGGCGACAAGCTTGTGCTTATCAATAAAAGCGAAACGCCTTACGATAACCGTGCGGACCTCGTCGTCCGCGCGCCCATCGGGGAAGTCCTTGGGGATGCCGCGGGGGTGTAATTCGGCCAATCAAAAAAGTAGCACAACCGCTTTTCTGAATTACTTCATCGCCTCGACGTAGATGTAGAATTCGCCCGCCGTGCCGTCCTCGTACTGCGCCTCGCACGTGAACATCCACACGGGCAGATAATAGCCCTGCGAGCTGTTGGCCATGTAGATGATGCGGCAGCTCTGGATGCGCGCGCTTAAAGCAGGGGCGAAGAGTGTGTACGCGCACTCCCCGGCCGCGATCTTTTCATACGCCTTCTGCTGCGAGATAATGTTGACGATGGTGCTCGCGAGCACGTCCCCGTCGTAGCGGCGGATCTTGACGACGGCGTCGCCCGCGCGTACGCTGACCACCAGCGTAGAGGATCCGACCAGGGGCATGCCGCTCACGGCGGTCGAGAGGTATACCTCGTACCCGTCCGGCGCGCCGTTTTCCGCGTTGTGCACGACGATGTCGGTCGCCTCGAAGAGATCGACCGTCATCAACCCCCTGCCGTCGAAAAAGGCGAAAGCGGCCGCTTTCGCGCTCTCCGGGGTGGGCAGCTCACCCTCGACGAGGCCGTTAAATTCGTAGACCCAGCTCCCGCTCTCCGTCAGGGTTAGCTTCGCGGCGTCGTCCCCGACGGTGTAGGTTCCTTCCTGATACGCGACCTCCCCCGCGATGCCGAGCTTATCCGCAAGCTCCGCGGCCTTTTCGGCGGCGGAGGCCGTGGAGGGGATGTAGATGTTCGCGCGGCCCGCTTCGTCGCTCAGCTCGCACTCGAGCGCGATGTCCCCGGGAAGGGGCGTGTCGCTTTCGAAAAACTGCACGGGCGCGTAGGTTTCGCCGTAGTCGAACACCATCACGAGCGCGACGCCGAAGTAGACCGCGGCAAACAGGATCGCCGAGAAAACGTAGCGCCTGCGCAGCGGCACGGGGAGCCTGAGCTTATCGAGCGGCAGGCGCTTTTTCAAAAGGCTCGCGATGATGACGTAAATCGAGGCGCCCGTCGCCAAGCCGACGCCGGCATAGACGTACTCGTCCGTTACGAAGCTCATACCGTTGAACAGGGGATACACATTGAAGGCAAGCGACGCGCACACGCCCGCCACGAACGCCCAAAACAACCCCGCGCGCGGGAACGCGGGGATGATGAGCAGCCCCGCGAGCGCGAAGGGCGCGGCGAAGGCGAGCAGATCCCTCAGAATTGAAGCGTATCCGTACTCGCGAAGCGCGACGATTTTATAAAAAGGAACGAACGCGTCCACCGCCTGCGCGGCGTTGCCGCGCTTGAGGAGGAAAGCCCCGTAGAGCGCGAGCATGAACAGCGCCACGTACATTACGCCGAACGCGCCCTCGCCCTTGCGCTGCGCTCTCAGGCACAGTACGAGGGCCGCGACGAGGAGAATCATGAAAATGGCAAAGGGATATATATCGAACAATGCAACCTCCGGCAACCCGTGTTAATCGTTTATTTGCATGACATTATACCGTTATTCGCGTTATTATGCAAATGAAGATTCTGTGGCGCATATCGTAGAATTGCGAAATATACTTGTATGCAACGCTCGTGCGGCTTGACACGCACGGTGAGCGAACATAGAATACTGCATGTGTGGAGGGATGTATGAAGGCTAATTTTGCTGCGATACTTGCCGCCGGACAGGGAACGAGGATGAATTCATCCTCCCCGGCTGCGCTCAAGCGCGTCTGCGGCAGGAGCCTCGCCCTGTGGGCGATCAAGGCCGTTTCCCCCTGCTGTGAAGGGAAGCCCGTCGTCGTCGAAGGATCCGGCCGCGAGTTAGAAGCGGAGCTTGGCGATCTTGCCCGCTATGCCGTGCAGGAAACGCCGTCGGGCACGGCGCACGCCCTGCGCCTGGCGCTCGGGACGGCTCCCGAGTTTCGCGGCCTCGCGCTCGTCCTATACGCGAACCTGCCGCTGATTGGTACGGAGTGTTACCAAGCGCTCGTCGACGCCGCGGCTAGGGACGGGGCGGCATCGCTCGTCTATGCGGACGAGGAGACGGATTGCGTCAAGGACGCGGGTGTATGGTGTTTTCAGGATTGGGCGCTCCAAAAGGCGCTAGAGGTTTGCCCGGGCGGCGCTTGCGTATCCGAGCTCGTCGACGCGCTCTTGGCGACCGGCGTCCGGGTCCGGGAGCTTCTCGTAGACGCGCGGCTGTGCCGGGCGGCGTACGACCGGGCGTCCCTCGCCGCGTGCGCAAGGATTATTCAGGCGCGTATTGTCAGGGAGCATATGAAAAACGGCGTCACGATCCGCGACCCCGAGAGCGTGCAGATCGGGCCGGATGTGATAATCGGCCGCGACGCGGAGCTCAGCCCCGGCGTTGCGCTTACGGGCAAAACCGAAATAGGCGAGGGCAGCCTCATTAAAACCGGCTGCGTAATCCACGACACGCGCGTCGGCAAAAACTGCGAGCTCGTCTATGTCGTCTCGAACGAGGCGAAGATCGGGGACGGCGTCAAAATCGGCCCGTTCGTCAACCTGCGCCCCGGAAGCGTGCTCGCGGACGGCTGCAAGGTCGGCGATTTTGTCGAGGTCAAGAATTCCAACGTCGGGCGTGGGAGCAAACTGCCCCACCTTTCCTATATCGGCGACGCGGACATCGGCGAGCGCGTTAACGTAGGCTGCGGCGTAGTGTTCGTCAATTACGACGGCTACGGCAAGCACCGCACGCGGGTCGGCGACGGCGCGTTCATCGGCTGCCAGACGAACCTCGTCGCCCCCGTGAGCGTGGGGGACGACGCATATACGGCGGCGGGCTCCACCATCACGCACGACGTACCCGCGGGCGCGATGGCGTTCGCGCGCGCGCGTCAGGAAAACAAAGAGGGCTATGTGGAGCGCTTCCGCGCGCTCAAGAACCGGGAGTAAGGCCGTGCGCACGGAGATCGGCGGCGTTCACATCGAATATGAGCGCGTTGGCGCGGGCAAGCCCGTGCTGATTCTGCACGGCTGGGGTGCGAGCATGGAGGCCGTGCGCCCCATCGCCAACTGCCTGACAGGGCTTGGGCGCGAAGCGATTCTGCTTGATTTTCCGGGCTTCGGCAACAGCCAGGAGCCGCCGGAGCCTTGGGGAGTTCCCGAATACGCGGTGCTCACACGGGAATTCATGCGCCGCCTCGGCATAGAGGGGTGCGACGTCGCATGCCACTCCTTCGGCGGGCGGGTCACAATTTACCTTACGAGCGAAGAGCCAAAGATCTTCGACAGGCTCGTGCTTGTGGACGCGGCGGGCATCCGCCCGAGGCGTGGGCTCGGGTACTACGCCAGGGTGCTTGCCTATAAGCTCGGCAAAAAACTCGCCGGGATCGGGCCGCTCGAGCGCGCGTTCAAGCTCACCGAGAAACAGCGCGGCGCGGGGAGCGCGGATTACCGCGCGCTCAAAAGCGACGTCATGCGCGCAACCTTCGTCAAAGTGGTCAACCTCGACCTTACGGACAGGCTTTCGCAGATTGAGAACGAAACGCTGCTCGTCTGGGGGGATCGGGACGACTACACGCCCCTATACATGGGGAAGCTTATGGAGGCAAAAATCAGGAATTCGGGCCTCGCGGTGCTCGAGGGCGCGGGACATTTTTCCTACGCCGATAAATACCAGCAGTTCTGCGCCGTTATGCGGGCATTTTTTAAGGATTGAGGTTTGGTTTCATGACAATCGTTCAGCAAATCATGGCGCACGCGTTCGCGGTGCTTATCGGGGCCGCGGTTGCGGCGGCGTCGATCCCGCTCGTACACATTATGCAGCTTGAGAGCTATCAGGGTAGGATGTACCTTCGCTGGCTCGGGCGGCACGTCGCCTCGGACTGCGTGCCTTACCTCTTTACGGGGATCGCGGCGCTGCTGCTTCGCGCGAGCTACCTGTTTCTTGGCGGCAGCGGCAGCCTCATCGCAAAAATCTGCTACTCCGCCGCGGACTTTATTTATATTTTCCTGCTCGCCGCGCTCTACTATGGCTACGCGAAGAAAAAGCATGTCAAGCCGCTCGTCTACACGGGACGCGTGATCCGCTTCCTCGTCGTCGAGTGGGCGCTGGCATTCCTCTTCTCCGAAATGTTCTTCATGAGGCTCTACGCCTGGGAGTACGGCCTGGGCTGGTGGAGCTATCTTTCGCCGCTGATGATCCGCTACGCGCCGGGTTCGTTGCTGCCTCTGTTCGTGCTGCTCGTTTTCTACGCGCTCTATCCTCTCGAGGAGGGCGTCAAGCGCTGGTATTTTAACGATGCGAAGAAGAAGCTCGCCGCGCGCGAGGACCTCGTTAAAATCGGCATCACGGGCAGCTTCGGCAAGACCGGCACCAAATACGCGCTCGAGGCGATGCTCAAAAAGAAATACGGCGTGCTCATCACCCCGGGCAGTTACAACACGCCCATGGGCGTAACGCGCGTGATCCGCGAGCAATTGAAGGACGACCACGAGGTGTTTGTCGCCGAGATGGGCGCGCGTTTCAAGGGGGATATCAAGGAACTGTGCAGGCTTGTGAAGCCCCAGTACGGTATCATCACTGCCGTGGGCAAGCAGCACCTTGAAACCTTCGGCTCGGTCGACAAGATCATCGAAACCAAGGGGGAACTCCTCAGGGGCCTCGACGAGGACGGCTGCTGCTTCCTCAACGGGGACGATGAGAACTGCAGGAAGCTCTATGAAGAAAGCGCGCTCGCCGAGAAGTACCTCTACGGCACCGAGGGGGACGAGCTTTTCATGCGTGCCGAGAACATCAAAACGAGCGCCGCGGGAAGCGAGTTCGCGCTCGTCGCCGAGAACGGGGAGCGCGTAGTGTGCAAAACGCAGCTTCTTGGCAAATACAACATCCTGAACCTCGCGGGCGCAGCCGCGCTCGCGTACAGGCTCGGCATGGGCATGGAAGAGATCGCGCAGGCCATTTCCGAGGCGAAGCCCGTGGAGCATAGGCTACAGCTCATCCCCGGCGCGGTAACGGTCATCGACGACGCGTTCAATTCCAACCCCGTCGGCTCCAAGGAGGCGCTCAACGTGCTCGCGCTGTTCGCGGGCAAAAAGATCGTCGTCACGCCCGGCATGGTCGAGCAGGGGGCGGAGGAGGAGCAGCTCAATTACGAGTTCGGCAGGCATATGGCGGGCTGCGCCGATATAGCAATAATCATCGGCAAGAGCCACGCGGATCCGATCTGCGACGGGCTTCTGGACGCGCACTTCCCCACGGAGAACCTCGTGCGCGCGGCGTCTCTCGCCGAGGCGACGGAGCTTCTCAAAAAGTACACCGCGCCCGGCTGCGTGGTGCTCTTCGAGAACGATCTTCCGGACAATTTCGCCGAATAAGGAGGCAACGATGCAGAACCTTGGCGTATTCTTCGGCAGCCGTGCCGCCGAGCACGACGTTTCGATCATCTCGGGGCTTCAGGTGCTCGAAAACGCGGATAAAAGCAAGTACAACGCCTTTCCTGTGTACGTTTCGCGCGCGGGGGAGTGGTTCATCGGCGAGCCACTCAAGCATATCGCCACTTACAAGAATTTTGACTCCGGTATGAAGGGGCTCACGAAGGTCATGCTGCCTCCCGCGCCGGGCGCGAAGGGGCTGTACGCGCAAAAGGGGTTGTTCGGCAAGCTCGGGCTCGTTCAGCCGCTCGATTGCGCGCTCCTCGCCTTCCACGGCCTGCACGGTGAGGACGGCACCATGCAGGGCCTCTTCGAGCTCGCGGACATCCCGTATACGAGCTGCGGCGTCGTCGCCTCGGCCGCGGGCATGGATAAAATTGTCATGAAGGCGGTATTCCAGAGCATGGGGCTGCCGGTCCTGCCCAGCGTTTGGTGCTACAGGGACGAATGGAAGCGGGACCGCGAGGCCGTGCTCGCGCGCACGGAGGCGCTCGGCTATCCGCTTTTCGTTAAGCCCTCGCAGCTTGGCTCCTCCATCGGCATCTCGAAGGCGACGGACCGCGCCTCCCTCGAAAAGGCGGTGGAAATCGCGTGCAGTTTCGACTGGCGCATCCTCATCGAAAAAGGGCTTGAGCGGCCGGATGAGATCAACTGCGCGTGCGTGGGCTTCGGGAATGAAACGAAGGTCTCCCTCTGCGAGCAGCCCGTGAGCTGGGAGGAGTTTTTGACCTTCGACCAGAAGTACCTCGCGGGCAGCAAAGGCAAGGGCATGGAGAACCTCGCGCGCAAAATCCCCGCGCCGATTCCGGATGAGTTGACAAAACGCGTTAAGGATTATACGCGCGAAATCTTCCGCACGTTCGGCTGCAAGGGGGTCGTTCGCGTGGATTACATGATGGACCGGGCGACGGGGGAACTCTATGTGTGCGAGATCAACACCATACCCGGCTCGTTCGCCTTCTACCTTTTCGAGCCTGCGGGGCTCAGCTTCCGGCATCTTGTGGATCAGCTCGTTGGATATGCGCACGAAGCACTGGTGCAGAAGAACGACTCCACTTTTGCATACGACTCCAAGATACTCGACAAGGCTTTGGGCGGCACAAAAACAAGCAAAAAGTAAGAACAGGAGACGAGAACATGGCGAAAATCCAAATGAAAACACCGCTGGTGGAGATCGACGGCGACGAAATGACAAGGATCATCTGGAAGATGATCAAGGACAATCTCCTCACCCCCTACATCGACCTGAAAACCGAGTATTACGACCTCGGCCTGCCCGTTCGCGACCAGACCGACGACAAGATAACCGTCGACGCGGCGGAAGCCTGCAAGAAGTACGGCGTGGGCGTCAAGTGCGCCACCATCACCCCCAATCAGCAGCGCGTGGACGAGTACAAGCTCAAGAAGATGTACAAGAGCCCCAACGGTACCATCCGCGCGATCCTCGACGGCACGGTGTTCCGCGCGCCCATCACGCTCGACTGCCTCCAGCCCTCCGTCAGGAGCTGGAAGAAGCCCATCACCATCGCCCGTCACGCGTTCGGCGACGTGTACAAGGCGACGGAGTTCCGCGTGCCCGGCAAGGGCAACGCGCACCTCTCTTTCTACGACGAGAAGGGCGAGAAGATATTCGACGAGGTCGTCAACGACTTTAAGGCTCCGGGCGTGCTGATGGCGACCTTCAACAGGGACGATTCCATCGAGAGCTTCGCGCGCGCCTGCTGCAAGTACGCCCTCGCGACCAAGCAGGACCTGTGGTTCTCCGCCAAGGACACCATCGCCAAGAAGTACGACGGCGAGTTCCGCGATATTTTCCAGAGGGTCGTCGACACCGAGTTCAAGGCGGAGTTCGAGAAGGCGGGCATCACCTACTTCTATACCCTCATCGACGACGCCGTGGCGCGCGTGATCCGCTCCGAGGGCGGCTTCATCTGGGCGTGTAAGAACTATGACGGCGACGTCATGAGCGATATGGTCGCCACCGCCTTCGGATCGCTCGCGATGATGACGAGCGTGCTCGTCTCCCCGGACGGCAAGTTCGAGTACGAGGCCGCGCACGGCACCGTCACCAAGCACTACTACAAGTACCGCGACGGCGAGAAGACCTCCACCAACTGCATGGCGACGCTCTTCGCCTGGACGGGCGCTCTCGCCAAGAGGGGCGAGCTCGACGGTATTCCGGAGCTCGCGGAGTTCTCCGCTAAGCTCGAGAAGGCTTCGCTCGACTGCATCAGCGACGGCTTTATGACAAAGGACCTCGCGTCCCTCGCCGAAATGGAAAAGATCACGGTGCTCGACACCGAGGGCTTTATCCTCAAGATCAAGGAATATCTTGACAAGGCGCTGTGAAATGCGCGATAACATAACTTGACGACGCGCGGGCGACCGGAACTGTGTCCGGCCGCCCGCGTTTAAGAAGAAAGGATCGGAAATGGGACTCTATCAGGACTGGAAGGACTATGCGCAGGTTGAGCGCGACCAACGGGAGCACGACGCGTTCTGGAAGGAATATTTCGCGCTCGAAACGGAGAGCTACAAAAAGCTGCTCGCGGAGCACGGCACGGTAAAGCGCGGCAAGCTCTCGGAGCTTGCGGCCACATTCGCCATGGATGAAAAGACCTTCGCGGGCTTCCTCGACGGCATCAACTCGAGCCTGAAAACCGAGCTCGATCTGGATAAACTCGAGGGAGATTCGGAGATCGCGCTCGACGTCGACTATGAGAAGCTCTATTTCAACATGCACGAGGCGAGGGCGGACTGGCTCTGGAATCTGCCGGAGTGGGACGGGGTATTGAGCGAGGAGCGTAGGCGTGAAATTACCAAGGAGTTCCGCGCCTCGAAGATATACGTCAACACGGGTAAGATTGGAAGGAACGACCCCTGTCCCTGCGGCAGCGGGAAGAAATACAAGAACTGCTGCGGCAAAAACGCGTAGCGTTTTCAAAAAAGTGGTAAAACCACTTTTTTGAGTTACACGCTTTGCCTGCCGCTTTGCGGTGGTCGGCAAAGCGCGCGAGGTGCGAAAGCCTCCGGCTTTCATCCGTTTTGACGCACATGTCGTTAAAGCCGGAATGAAAGTCAAGGGGCACGGCCCCTTCACAATCCCGGGATATAGATGAATGGAGTGATACCGATTATGAAGCTGAAATTCTGCGGCGCGGCGCAGTGCGTGACGGGCTCCTGCCATATGATGCAATTCGCGGGCAAGCAGATCCTCGTGGACTGCGGCATGAGGCAGGGCGCGGACGCGAAAACGGAGTTTGGAGAGGGCGAATTCCCCTTCAGCCCGGCCGAGATCGACGCGGTGCTCCTCACGCACGCGCACATCGACCACAGCGGCCTCATCCCGCTGCTCGTCAAGCGCGGCTTTGCGGGCAAAATCATAGCCACGCGCGCCACGGCCGAGCTCGCGGGCATCATGTTGCCCGACAGCGGCCACATCCAGGAGCAGGAGGCGGAGTACCAGAACCGCAAAAACCTGCGGGCGGGAAAACCGCAGGTGCAGCCGCTCTACACGGCCGAGGACGCGGTCGATTGCCTCAAGGCTTTCCGCTCCGTCACCTATAACGACATCGTCGAAATCGTGCCCGGCATGCGCGCGCGCTTCGTGGACGCGGGGCACCTGCTGGGCTCCGCCGCCATAGAGGTTTGGGCGAACGAGGCAGGGAAGACGCTTAAAATCGTCTTTAGCGGCGATGTCGGGCGCGACAACAGGCCGATTCTGCAGGACCCGCAGCCCATAGACGGCGCGGACTACCTGCTCATGGAGGGCACGTACGGCGATCGCGATCACGAGGTGCGCGAGGCCGAGGACAAGGAAGAGGAACTCGCCAATCTCCTTCGCGAGGGCATGACCCGCGGCGGCAACATTGTAATCCCCAGCTTCGCCATAGGCC
>DATMYG010000274.1:0-6150 GCA_035561055.1 Clostridia bacterium
TCCGCCCGTTCGTTCGGCGTGATAGCGACGGACGACGTGATGGGCGTGCCTGCATTCCACCTCGACAGCACCTACATGCAGGACGGCCGTATCTTCACGCAGGCGGAATACGAGTCGGGCGCGCGCGTGTGTATGGTAAGCGGCGACCTCGCACGGGCGCAGGGCTGGAGCGTGGGCGATGTGATCGACATGAGCTTCTACCAATACGATCATTTCCTCAACAACGTATTCTGGGGCGCGGAGCTCGCACCGGTCTATACGTCTTCCGAGCCGGACGATTTCTTCGATGCCGGGCAATACAGGATCGTGGGCGTCTACGCGCTACGTCCGATCACCGGGGTATCCACCGTTTCCGAAAACGCGCTGAGCGTGCCGTGGAACACGATATTCGTGCCGAAGAAGTCCATTCAAAACGCGCCCGCCGAGGATACGCTGCCCGTTTCCGGTGCGCTGCTCACGCTGTGGCTCAAAAACGGAAGTATGGACGAATTCTGTGCGCAGATGGACGCGCTCGGCCTCACGGCGCAGAAGGAGGACGGGTATGAGACGCGCTTCACCTTCTACGATCAGGGGTATTCCAAAATACAGCCGAGCCTGACGGCGCTCTCCGGCACGGCGGAGCTGCTTTTGATCGCTTCCGCGGCGCTGCTGCTGTGCGCGGGGGTGCTGCTCGCGTTCTTCTACGCGCTCGCGCAAAGGCAGAGCCTCGGCGTCATGCGCATGCTCGGCTGCGGCAAGGGGAGCGCGTTTTTCGCTTCGCTCCTCGGCGCGCTGTTCGTTTCCCTGTCCGGCGCGTGCGCGGGTGCGATCGTCGGGCACCTGCTGACCGAAAAGGTCGGGGCGAAAATCCTCGCCGGTGCCGCAAACGAGCCCGCCGCCTACGCCGCGTTCAGCGCGTTTCTCGCCACAGATCAGGAAATCACAATCGAATTCGCCCTCGGCGCGGATGCTCATACGACGCTCTTTGCGTTCTTCGTCGCGCTCACGCTGTTCCTGCTGCCCCTGTGCGGCTTCCTGCTTATGTACCTGCGAAAGGGACCCCGGGAGCTCCTGCCGCAGGGCCGCGCGTGAAGGAGGTGGGCTGATATGGGTGCGCTTCATTGGAAAATGGCTCTCCGCCGGGTCAGGAGCAACGTGCTTACAACGCTGTTCGTCATGGCCGCGGCAGTGTTCCTGCTGCTCTATCCCGGCCTGATCGCGGACGCGGAGGCGGAGCTTGAAACGGCATACGATCAAATCGAGGTATCGGGCTGGCTGATCAACGCGGGCGGGTATGAGGATCCCATGATCCCGGTTGAAACGTGCGACGCACTCCTCGAAACGGGCATGCTGGAGCGTTATTTCGCATATTCCTACGTCAATTTCAACATGCCGGACATGGCGCTTGAGGCGCTTCGCCTCGAACCGGGATATGAGGAGATGAGCCGCGAAGAGCTGCTCGCGGCGCTTGAAATGCGCCTGAACAGCCTCACGCTGGGCGGCGCGAGCTTGATCTATGGCGTAAGCGGCGTGGACGCAGAGCCGATGCTTCAGCGCCTGCAAGGCTCCATCACCTGGCTCGAGGGGTATTCCGCCGCCGACTTTGCGGGGGAAGAAGCCGTCTGCGTGCTGCCGGAAGCGGGTTCCCCGGGCCTTGGGGAAGAAGCCGCGCTCATATTGCGCCGCATCGAGGCAGGCTCCTTTACGGAGCGCGGCGAAACCCGCATGATCGCGCGCTTCAAGGTCATAGGGCTGTACGGAACCGCCATGAGCGGCTCCTTCGGAGGCGGCGCCGTAGCATATTGCCCGCTCGGGGTGATGCGGAGCCTGCTCGCCCCCGAAGGGCTCTTCCGGTTCGCGATACGCAGCTTCTCCTTCGTACTGCGCGACAGCCGCGATGTTTCCAGGTTCAAGCAGGCCTTGGTCGGGCTTTCGCTCGACAGCGATAAATCCGTCCGCGCCGCGGTGGACGACCGCATATTGCAGGGTATGGTCGCGCCCATCGAGAAGAACATCGCGCTGCTGCGCGGCGTGCAGGCCTTGCTTTTCGCGCTGGTGACGGGGATGGGCTTCCTCATCTGCTTCCTGTTCGCGCGGGGCAGGCAGCCTGAATTCGCCGTCATGCGCATGCTCGGCGAGAATCCGCTCCTGCTCATGCTGGGCGCTCTTGCGGAGCAAGTCGCGCTGTGTGTCTGCGGCGCGGGGCTGGGAACGCTGCCGGTGCTTCTCATCGCGGGCGGCCGGGATGCGATCGACTGGCGGATCCTTGCGCTGTTTATAAGCTGTTATCTCGCCGGTGCGGCGGTGGCGGCGCTGCTGGGCGCGCACGGCCGGCCGATGATGCTTTTAAAAGGGAGGGAATAAATATGTCCATGCTCATGGCCAACGAAGTCGCCTATGTCTACAAGAACCGCTACCAGACCGTCCGCGCCGTGGACAATGTAAGCCACAGCTTCGAGCCGGGGCGCTTCTACGCCGTCGTAGGCAAGAGCGGCTCGGGCAAGACCACGCTGCTTTCCTTGCTCGCGGGGCTCGATTTGCCAAGCTCCGGCAGCGTCACCTTCGATGGGGTATCTACGGCGGACATGAACCTCGATCATTACCGCCGCAACGACGTCGCCGTGATCTGCCAGAGCTTCAACCTCTTTCCCCTGCTCACGGCGTTCGAAAACGTCCTCTACCCGCTCGAGCTCAAGAGGACGCCCAAGGCGAAGGCGCGGCATATCGCCGCGGAGAAGCTCCTTTCCGTGGGCATAATGGAAAGCCAGTTTCGTCGGCTGCCGGCCATGCTCTCGGGGGGCGAACAGCAGCGCGTGGCCATCGCCCGCGCGCTCGCGGGGGATGCAAAGGTCATCCTCGCGGACGAACCCACGGGCAACCTTGACACGGAGAACGGCAAGAACATCGTCGCTATCCTCAAGCGCCTCGCACATGAGGAAAGCCGCTGCGTCATCGTCGTCACGCACGACCTCGCCATCGCCGACGAAGCGGACGAGGTGCTCAGGATGAAGGACGGGAGGATAGTAGGAACGAGGGTGACGGGCTGAGCCAAGCGGCGTAAGGCGGCAAGCTGCCGAGCGGCTATATTGAAAGCTTCCGTCTGTGATAAGAACATACTGGGCGGAAAGCCATATTATATAGCAATGATACTACCATATAGAAAGGCAGTGATTCTATGCCCACATGCCCCGCGGGAACATACCCATATACAATCCAACCCGGAGATACTTTACCGCTGATCGCGCAGCGCTTCCATACGACCGTTCAGGCGATTGCATCGGCAAATCCGATGCTGGATCAAAATAACTTGCGCGTCGGCCAGTTGATCTGCGTTCCCAAGAGCTACGGCGCTTCGCAAATGCCTGCGTCTTCCTCTGTAAGGTGCATCAGTCCAAAGGAACAGGCGCTGAGCAACCAAATGCGGCTGCTGTGGGAACAGCATGTCTATTGGACGAGACTGTTCATCCTCAGCGTAGCCTTTGGATTGCCTGATACGCAAGCCGTCACCGCCCGCCTTCTGCGTAACCCCAAGGATTTTGAAGCGGCATTGAGGCCGTTTTACGGGGAGGCAAACGCCGCAAAATTCGCGAAACTGTTCACGGAGCACCTCACGATCGCCGCCGAACTCGTCAATGCGGCAAAAGCCGGCAATAGCGCCGCGGCCGCCGATGCCGAGAAGCGATGGTACGCCAACGCGGATCAGATTGCGGCCTTCCTCGCCAGCATCAATCCGTATTGGTCGGCGGAAGAGTGGCGTAAAATGCTCTATGATCACCTCGCAATGACAAAGACGGAAGCCGTCGATATCCTGACTGGAAAATATGCGGACAGCATCGAAGTTTTTGATAGAATCGAGAAGGAAGCGTTAATGATGGCCGACGAAATGACCTGGGGAATTGTCAAGCAGTTTCCGCAATACTTCAGATAAAGCCTTCCTAACAAAATAAATAGAAGTTGTTAGCGAGATCGCCGCGGCGCCGACCATCTTCTCGCCTGCTCTTTCTGCAAAGCAGCTTGTTTTGCCGGAAAAGGAACCGATATCAAACGCAAATAACACCTCTGTGCATACCATACGGGCATGCCGAACGGGCCGGTCGAAAGATCGTCCCTTTTTTATATCGAAAGTCCTTGACAGTTTTATTGTAATAGTGTACTATGTGTTTAATACACTAGGAGGTGAGCCATGGAGTACGACAGCCGGACGCCCATCTACCTGCAGGTAGTCGACATGCTCAAGAAGCGAATGGTGCAGGGCGAGATACGGCCGGGCGACAAGCTGCCCTCGACGCGCGCGCTGGCGCTGGAATACGGGGTCAACCCCAATACGGCGGCGCGGATCTACGACGAGATGGAGGCGCTGGGGTTGTGCCATACCGAACGCGGCCTCGGCACGTTCATGACGGGCGATGAATCCGTCGTGCAGGCGCTGCGGCGGCAAATGGCGGAGCAGCTCACGCGGGATTTCGTGCGCGAAATGGCCGCGCTGGGATACACAATACAACAAATGAAACAAGCAATTGGAGAGGAGTTAACATGATGTACAGTCTCATCACAACACGGCTGAGCAAGCGCTATCTAAACGCCTTCGCCGTGGACGAGGCCACCATCGCGCTTCGGCCCGGGAAGATCTACGGGCTGCTGGGACCAAACGGCAGCGGCAAGTCCACGCTGATGAAGCTGGCGGCCGGGCTCGTGCACCCCACGGCGGGAGAGGTGCGCGTGCTGGACAATCCGGTGGGGCCGGCTATGCGCGCGCAAGTCGCGTATATGCCGACGGAGCCGTACTTTCCCGGTTTCATGAGCGTCAGGCAGGTGGGCGCGTTCCATGCGGATTTCTTTGCGGATTTCTCCCTGGACGATTTCAAGCGCCTGGTGGAAAAGATGAAGCTCGCCATGGACATGAAGGTGTCGCAGCTCTCTTCGGGCATGGAAGCCAAGCTCAAGCTGGCCGTCGCGGCATCGCGGGACGCGAGGCTTTTGATGCTCGACGAACCGCTCAACGGCGTCGACCTGCTCGCGCGCGACGTCATACTTTCAGCCATCATCGAACGCGCCGGCGAGAACAGCACCATACTGATATCGAGCCACCTCATCGACGTGATGGAGAGCGTGCTCGACGAGGTAATCTTCCTGCAGCGCGGGCGCGTGGTGCTGCAGGGCGAGGCGGAGGCGGTGCGCGCGCAGTACGGCAAATCCATCGTCGATCTTTACCGGGAGGTGTATGCGTCATGATGAAGCTTCTAAAATACGAGTTGCTGCGCCGCCGGACGCTGTTGCCGGGCGCGGCGATTGCCATGCTGCTTGTAGAAGGCATAGCGCTGTACGGCATCTATCGCGGCGAGAATTGGAATGTGCTCGCGATTGTGATGACAATGCTTCTGGCGGTGGGCGGTCTGCTGCTGCCCATGCTCGACGCAGTGACCAAACTCTACGCGGATTACAAGCAGAAGCAGGGCTATCTGCTGTTCCTGACGCCGCAGGGCGGGTATCGCATCCTATGGGCCAAAGCCCTGTTCGGCGCGCTGGAGATCGTCGCTTCGGTACTGCTGATCTGCGGCTGCCTTGCGCTGAGCGTTGCGGCGCTCAACGGGTTTCAGCAAGGCGCGGCGAAGGCTTTTCTGTCAACGCTGAGCGCGCAGATGGGCAATGCGGTGACGGTCGGCATGCTGCTCACATTCGTAGGCCTCGTTGCGCTGCAAATGATCGCGCAGATGTGCATCGCGCTGCTCGCCGTTACGGTGAGCCGGACGATGGTGCAGGGCAACGGCTACAATTGGCTGATCGCACTCGCGATGTACTTTGCGCTCGCCGTCGGCATCAATATGGTAAACGGCGTGCTGCTCGTCGCCTTCGGCTTTGTCGGCGACATCCTGCAACTAATTAAGGATGAGTCCCACGCGATACTGATGCTCGGCAAGTACTTCGCCATCAGCGCGGGAACCTACGTTGTCTGGGCTGTCGCGTGTACGGCGGTTTCGGGGCGCTTAGCCAGCCGCAACATCGATCTTTAAGAAACCGAGGCCACCCCGGCAAAAGGATAACTTCGAAGCGCATTTTTTAAGAGCACCCGAAAGGTTGCTCTTTTTTATGCCCGTTTTTACGGAGGCACCCTTCCCTGCGCATCTTCTCCGGCCTCCTCCACTCCCGCGACAAGCCTCGGGGCAATCTTTC
>DATMYG010000275.1:0-22658 GCA_035561055.1 Clostridia bacterium
CCGCGGTACCACCTTAATTGGTTCTCATACGAGCTGTAACGCGCTCTCGCGGCGCGGCATTTCCTCCGCACGGCTTACGGGGCCGGACATCGCAGCTTATCGTGCGCGCACGCCCTCTCAGCCTCGGGGCGCGCTCTCTTATGCGCGAAGCGGCGAATTTTCCCGTTCATCGCCAAATTGTTTTGCCGATTATACCATCGGCAGGACCTGTCCGTCAAGACCCGCGCAGCACATCCTCGATGATGGCGTTGAGCTCGTCGTCGATATCGCTGCTGTCGGTCGCGCTGGTGCGCTCGACGATCTCCTCAACCGTCCATACGCGCTCGTTCTCCTCGTGTTTGCCAAGGTCCACGGCCTTCGCATCCCACGCGGCCTTCTCCGGCTCCTTCTTCGCGGGCTCCGCCGTCGGTTCCGGCCTGAGCGAGGCGATGAACGGATCGCGCGCAAGCTCCGGCTCCCATGCGGAAGCGGATGCGGGCTGCCCGGCAGGCGCCGCCTTTTGCTCGGGCGCTGGCTCCAGCTCCCGGACGGAGGCGGGCGCAGATTCCCTCTCGGGTTCCGCCCTGTGCTCCGGCTTGATGGTCGAGGCGAACGGCTCGCGCGCGGGCGTGGACTCCCAAACGGGCGTCAGTTCGGGCTTCTGCTCGGCGGCGGCCTCCTGCTCGGGTATCTCGCGCTGCTCGATTGCGTAGATGCTGCGCATGAGCGAGGCGGGGTCGACGTAATCGTCCGGCATGTCCTGGGCGGGGGTTGCTGCTACGGCCGCAACATGGTCGTATTCGCGGGAGATTTCCAAGACACCGTCGAGGCTGAGCTTGTTCATATAATCCGCGAAGGCTTTCGCCTGCTCGCTCGCCATGGCCGCCGTACGGCGGAATTCCGTCACGAGCTTGCCCGCGTTGCCGCGGTAGTCGGCCATGAAGCCCTCCGCGCGGGAGGCGATCTCGCGCGCCTTTTGCTTGGCGCCCTCCTCGATGATGCCTGCGCGGCGCTCCGCGTCCGCGAGGATGCCGCGGGCTTCCCTCTCCGCCTCGAGCTTTGTGTCGTTTGCATCGCGCAGGATCGCCATCTTTTCCTCCTGCGCCTCCCGGGCGATCTTCTCCGCCGCGGTCTGCGCGCGCGTAAGCGCGCCCGCGATGGCGGATTCCTGCGACCTGTATCGCTCTACGATAGCGATGAGCTCGTCCACGCGCTGCCGAAGGCCAATAAGCTCGTTCTCCTTCTGACCGAGAGCCTGCTCGAGTTCCCTGGTCCTGAATCCCATACGGTAACCTCCTAAAGCTGGATTTTAAGCCCGTTATATATCCATCCTCTCCTGCCTCGCTTCGGCAGGGAGGGCGTATCCCATATGTGCGTAGCCGGCGGGCAGCACGATCCTTCCCCGCGGCGTGCGCGCGATAAGGCCGAGCTGGAGGAGATACGGCTCGTACACATCCTCGATGGTGGTCGCATCGTCCCCCGTGGCGGCGGCAATGGTGTCAAGGCCTACGGGTTTGCCGCCGAACTTCTCGATCATGACGGCGAGCATACGCCTGTCCACCGCGTCGAGCCCAAGTTCGTCTATGGAGAGCATTGCGAGGCCCGCGCGCGCCGTAGGCAAATCAATGACGCCGCTGCCCCGCACCTGGGCGTAGTCGCGCACGCGCTTTAAGAGGCGGTTCACCACGCGCGGCGTGCCGCGCGAGCGGGAGGCGATCTCCAGCGCGCCTTCCTCGTCGATCATGATGTTGAGGATGCCCGCGCTCCTTGTGATGATCTCCAGGAGGTCCTCCGGCCGGTAGAGCTCGAGCTGCTCCTTGATGCCGAAGCGGTCCCGGAGGGGGGAGGTCAGAAGGCCCATGCGCGTGGTCGCGCCCACGAGCGTAAAATGCGGCAGATCCAGGCGGATCGAGTGCGCGCTCGGCCCCTTGCCGATGATGATGTCGTAGGCGAAGTCCTCCATCGCGGGATAGAGCACCTCCTCAACGGTGGCGTTGAGGCGGTGGATCTCGTCGATAAAAAGCACGTCGCCCACCTGGAGGTTCGAGAGCAGCGCCGCGAGGTCCCCGGCATGGGAGATCGCGGGCCCGGACGTAATGCGAAGGTTGCCCCCCATCTCGTTGGCGATGATCGCGGCGAGCGTAGTCTTACCCAGGCCCGGCGGGCCGTAGAGCAGCGCGTGGTCCAAAGGCTCGCCGCGGCGCTTGGCCGCCTCGATGTAAATTTTGACGTGCTCCTTGACGTTACCCTGCCCGATATACTCGTTGAGGAAGCGCGGGCGCAGGCTGTAATCCGCAGCCTCGTCCTCCGCGAGCATGGATGAAACGACAAGCCTTTCCTCCATCTTCCTCAGCGCCCTTTCGAAGCAAGCTCACGAAGGGCCTGCGTAATCATATCTTCCACGCGCGCGCAATCCGGCACGGCGCTCACGGCCCGCCCGGCCGCGACCCCGTCGTATCCGAGCGACACGAGCGCGGCGATGGCCTCGCTGCGCATATTCATCGACGCGCCGCCCGCGGCGGCCGCCGCCATGGGCGTATTTGCCATATCTTCGGGCGAAACCTTTTCCTTGAGCTCAAGCAGCACGCGCGCGGCCGTTTTCCTGCCCATGCCGGGCACGCGGTCGAACGCGGCGGCGTTCTCGGTGAGGATGGCCGCGGCGATGTCGGAAACGCTCAGTTGCGAGAGCACCGCAAGCGCGAGCTTGGGACCGATGCGCGTGACGGCGATGAGCCGCCGGAACATCGCGCGCTCCTCCTTGGTTTCAAAACCGTACAAGGCCATAACGTCCTGCGCGAGGGAAAGGTGAAGATGGACGTAGAGCCTGTGCTCCCGCCCGGTGTGCAGGTTTCGCAGCGTCGCCTGTGAGCACATGAGTTCATACCCCACGCCGCCTGCCTCGAGCACCGCGCGGTCCCCACCGATCTCCTCCACCATGCCTTTTATGTGCGCATACATAGCCTGTACCCTTATTTTATCCTGAATTGTTCCGCCGCCGGGCTCATGGTGTTCGCGTGGCAGATGGCGGCAGCAATCGCGTCCGCCGCGTCGTCCGGCTTAGGCACGGCGCGGAGCTGGAGCAGAATCTGGATCATGCGCTGCACCTGCTTTTTGTCCGCGTGGCCATCCCCCGTAACGGAGAGCTTGATCTGCATGGGCGTATACTCGTAGAGCGGCACGCCCGTCTGCTGTGCCGCGAGCAGCGCGACCCCGCGGCCCGCCGCGACCTGCAGCGCCGTCGTCGTGTTGCGGTAAAAGAAAAGCTCCTCGAAAACGACGTGCGCGGGCTTGAACATCATCAGGAGCTGCTTCGTACCCGTGTAGAGCTTTTCCAGCCGCTCGGGGAAGGACTCGTCCGCGCTCGTCTCGATGACGCCGTAGTCGAGGGGCTTAATGTGCCTGTCCCTCGCCTCTATGGCGCCGTAGCCGAGTATGGCGTAGCCCGGGTCGATGCCGAGTATCGTCACTTGTGTTCCTCGCACGCTTTTCTTGGATAATTGTAACACGTAGGGCTTCGCCTGTCAAAATAAGGCGATTCGATATTTATGCCCGCGCCCGCCCGGTTGGGAGCAAAAGCCGCTGTCAAAAAAGGCGGCGCACGCCGCCTTTTGACAGGTATGATCCTTACTCCGCACCCTCGAGATACGCGTTGATGTCCTCGAGCGAGTCGAAGGTTACACCGGTTTCGAGCAAGGCAAGCGAATTCTCATCAAGCGCGCTCGTGTCGGCGATGATGCGCATGACCTCCTTGGGTAAAAGCGTGGCAAGATCCGTTTTGGTGATAACGAGCGCATCCTCACCCATGGTCAGGGTATAATGCGCGGGGCAGTAGCCCTCGACGGACTTTGCCATGCGGACAAACTGTACATCGAACATCTCGACCGCATAATCGGGATACGCCGCCGCGAGCTGCTGGCGCGTCATGCCCGCGGCGCCGCCCGGCGCTTCCAGTGCGACCTCGTGAGCGCAGGCGGAGAAGCGCGCGAGCCATTCGACCTTCGCGTCTTCGGCGACGACGGCGTCGCGCGGAGTGTCCGCGCTCAGGGAGTCCTCCGTCGGCTCCGGTTCCTCCTGTGCCGAAAGCCCGTTTGGAAGATCGAGCTCAAAAGGAAATTCTATGAGGATATACGCGCCGAACAGCGCGCCCATCAGGAAAAGCGCCGCCGCGCCGAGGGCTGCCCTTCTCCTGCGCTTTTTGTTCTGTGCGTCAAATGAAAGCAATAAAACCGCCTCCTTTGGGTTTTATCATTCCCCGAAGGAGGCGAAACAATACGCTCAATAACCGGTCATGTTTTAGCCGAAGAAATTATAATCCGCCTCGCCGCCCACAAGCTCGCCCCCCATGACGTTGAGATCTCCCAGCGTGAGAGTCGTGTCAAAATACTCGCCCGCGCGCCAGACCCTGAGCGAGAGGCTGTCTCCGACAAGCTTGGTTTTTACGAGCGCGACGAAGTCGCTCTGGGTAAGATTGGCCTGACCGTCCACCTCGACGATGATGTCGTTGGGGCGAAGCCCCGCGAGGTCGCCCGGGCCATCCTTGGTAACGGTATACACGAGCACGCCGGTTACGGTTTCATACTCGCGCGCAACTTCCTCCGTCCAGTTCACCACGGAGATGCCGATGCCGGGGCGCTTGATGCCGCCTTCCTTGATAAGCCGCTCCGCGATCTTCATCACATCGTTGATGGGCAGCGCAAAGCCGAGGCCCTCGGCGCTGATGGCGTTGCCGAAGTCGTCGTAGCTCGCTGTGACGGTTTTGGCGGAAACGATGCCCACGACCTCTCCCCTGAGATCGATCAGAGGTCCTCCGGAATTGCCGGGGTTGACGGCCGCATCCACCTGGATATAGGTGTTCGTCTGACCGTCTATGGTGATGGTGCGCTGCGTGGCGCTCACGATGCCGAATGTCGTCGTGCCCGCGAGCTCGCGCCCCGTCGGGTCGCCGATGGTGATAATATACTCGCCCACGCGAAGCGCGTCCGAATTGCCGAGCTTAAGCGCGTAGAGGCCCTTGCGGTTCACGCGCAGCACCGCGAGGTCGCTCGTGTTGTCGTACCCGACGAGGACCGCCTCCTCTTCCGTGCCGTCCGTGAACATGACGCCCAGCTTCGCCGCGCCGCCGATCACGTGGGCATTGGTGAGAATGTACCCCTCTGAGGAAATCACGAAACCGGAACCGGAGGCGTACTCGGTATAGTCGTTATACTGCGCGTTGTAAGCGTAGTTGATGATGCCCACGACCCCCGCCGAGACCTGATCGACGATGTCGGGTATGGGGTTGGCGGCGTCGCCGATGACGGGCGCCGTGCCGTCGAGCGCGGGCATGGAGCCGCGCGCCGCCTCGGGCGTCATGGTCGGCCCTTCGTTGAAGGCGGGCGTGCCCTCGATGCCGGGTGTCGGCGCGGGCGTGGGCGGGATGAAGCCGCCCTGATAAGGCGTGGCGGTAGGGGCGGGCGTGGCAGTGCCGCCCCTGGGCAATTCGCCGCCGGTCATGAAGACCGTAGCAAGCAGCGCGCCCACCAGCGTGAACACGACGGCCGTCACGATGTAGCCGCCGATGCCGCGCCTTTTCTTCTCGCCGTTGCCGTGCGGGTTCTGATCCTCGTAATAATAGTTCGGATACTCCATATTTACCTCCGTTGCGCGCCTGTGCGCGCGCGTGATTGCTGTTCGTGTAACCTGAGCGTGAAGGTGAAGCAGGCACCCCCTCCGGGTTTGGATTCGACTTCGATTTCCTCACCGTGCTGCTCCACGATGCGCTTGACGATGGAAAGGCCCAGCCCCGTGGAAGAGCCAGCCGGCGTGTGCGCCTTTTCCCCCTTGAAGAAACGGTCGAACACGTAGGGGAGGTCCTCCTCCCTTATTCCCTCGCCCTCATCCCTAACGCTGACGACGGCGCGCTTTCCGGCCGTGCGGATTCCCAAGGTGAGCCTGCCGCCTTCGGGAGAGAACTTCACGGCGTTGTCCACGAGGTTGCGGATGACCTGCGCGATCTGCGCGCTATCCCCCTCGACAACGGTACGCTCGTTTTCAAAATCCATAACAACCTCGATGCGGCGCGCGTTCACGCGGGCCTCGAAGGTCAGAAGAGTCCGGATGACGAGTTCGTTGATGTCGAACGGCGCGAGCTTGAGCTCGTACGTGCCGCTCTCGATGCGCGCGAGGTCCAGGAGGTCGTTGACCATTCCCGCCATGCGCTTACACTCGCCTATGACGACGTCGAGGTACTTGCCCTGTTCGGCGGCGGGGATGGTACCGTCCTGCATGGCCTCGAGGAAGCCCCGCATCGAGGTCAGCGGGGAACGTAACTCGTGCGATACGTTCGCAACGAAGCTTCTGCGGGATTGCTCGAGTGCGTTGATTTCATCCGCCATCTCGTTGAAGCTCTCGCCCAGCTGGCTGACCTCGTCCTTGCCGGAAACGGCGACCCGCGCTTCGAACTCGCCCCGCGAGAAGCGCTTGACCGCATTGTTCATCTCCGTGATGGGCTTGGTCATGCGGTTGGTCGTATATGACACGGCGAGGAACGCAAAAAGCACCGCCACCAGCGCCGTGAGCAGCACATCCATATAAACCTGCCGTACGGAAGCGTTCGTGCGGCTCATGTCCACGTGCAGGAACATCGCGCCGATGGTAACGCCCTCGGCATCCGTAATCGGCCGCCGCAACGTCATAACGGGCACGTCGGCTACAGCCGCGTAGTCTCCGGAACTTACGGTTTCTTCGCCGCTTTCTATGATGGCCACGGCTTTTTCGGCGATGTCCGCATCCCCGACGAGCGCCCACTTGTCGGCCGACCCCTCGTCCATAAACACGACCTTACCCAGTGTCTGGTCGAGGAAGTAGAGCTGAAGCAGCGCGTCGTACTGCCGCACAATCGTGTAGAGCTGGTCCTTGGCGACGCTGCGCTTCTCAGGATCGACATACTTCTCGTAAATGGTCGCGTTGATCTCCGCGGCCTCGCGGCGCAGCTCGCTCTCCTTCTCATCGATATACTGGTTGCGGAACATCGCGCCCAGCGTCACGCCCAGAAGCGCCAGCAGCAGAAGCGTCAGCGCGAGATAGGTCGCGAGCATTCTTGAGAAGAGGGTCTTAAACATCGCCTTTAGGCTACCCCTTACTTTGCGGCCTCGAATTTATACCCCACGCCCCATACGGTCTTGAGCTCCCATTCCGACCGCTCCCCGATCTTTTCGCGGATGCGCTTAACGTGCACGTCCACCGTGCGCGAATCCCCGAAGAAATCGAAGCCCCACACCTGCTCGAGCAGCTGCTCGCGCGTGAAGACCTTGCCCTCGCGCGAGGCGAGGAAAAAGAGCAGCTCTATTTCCTTGGGCGGCATGTCGATCTGCCTGCCGTCAAGCAGCACGGAGTAATTGTCGAGCGAGACGCTGAGCCCGGGGAAAGAAATCTCCTTGTCGTTCTCGGGCGCGGCGGAGCGGCGGAGCACCGCCTTGATGCGCGCGAGCAGCTCCTTGGCTTCGAAGGGCTTGACGATGTAATCGTCCGCTCCCGCGTCGAGCCCTTGGATGCGGTCGAGCGTATCTCCCTTGGCGGTAAGCATGATGACCGGCACCGCGCTCTCGGCGCGAAGCTTTTCCAACACACCCCAGCCGTCGAGGCCCGGGAGCATCACGTCGAGCACGACGAGCGCCGGCTGGACTTCGTGGAAGCACTTGAGAGCCGCGTCCCCGCGCTCGCAGGTGGCGACGTTGAAGCCCTCCTTCTTGAGATACATCCCGATAATCGCCAGGATGTTCTTATCATCGTCGATCACGAGTATGGTGTTGTTTTCCATTTCGGCCTCCCTGCATCAACTCGCTGTCCTCTGCGGCGCGCCCCAGCCCCGCGGGCAAGGGCGCGTCGGGTTCATGTTCCATATAGTATCACCAAATTGTGAACATGGTATGAATTCGCCCTATTTGCCTTAATTTCTTCAAGATTCTCACGCTTTTTTGAGCGTGACGACCGTCACCCCAGCATCCCCCTCGCCGTAGTTGCCGATGCGAAAGCTTTTTACGAGCGGCTCCCTGCGAAGGAACTCCTGTATGCCCGCGCGCAACGCCCCGGTGCCCTTTCCGTGGATGATGTTCACCTCGGAAAGACCCGCGCCGTACGCGTCGTCAAGGTAGCGCTCCACCACGAGGGCCGCCTCCTCCACCAACATACCGCGGATGTCAAGCTCAAGCCCCACGTGCTTGCCCGCCGCGAGGCCGACCTTCGCGAAGGTCGCCTTCGGCTCCGCCTCCTTCTCGAGGCGAAGGTCCTCGAGCTTGACGGAAAGCTTCATGATGCCCGCCTGCACCTGCACCTCGCCCTTTGCGTCCGGCGGGGCAAGCACGGTGCCCTTCTGGTCGAGGGTAACGATTTTCACCGCGTCGCCGGGTTTGACGGTCTTGGGCGGCAAGCCGGTATCCTCTTTTTTGAGTTCCACGGTCTCGGCGATTTCGTTCTCCTGAACGCGCAGCGCATCCCTGCTCTGCTGGATAACGCGCTCGGCGGCGCTGCGGTCGATGTCCTTCAATGCACGCACCTGTACGATGAGCTTTTCCATCTCGCGCTTCGTGTCGGCGACGAGCTTCTTAGCGTCCTCGCGCGCCTTGGCCTGCAGGCGGTTCCTATCCTCGTCGAGCTTGCGGCGCTCCTTTTCCGCCTCGGCGCGCAGCTTGTCAAGCTCGAGGCGCGCCTCCGCCGCCCGCTTGCGTTCCTCCTCGGCGAGCCTGTGCTGGCTCTCCGCGCTCGAGATGATGTCCTCAAAGCGTACGTCTTCACCCTTGAGGTAGCCCTTCGCGCTTTCTATGATAGGGGAAGGCAACCCCAGCCGCTCGGATATCTCGAACGCGTTGGATTTGCCCGGGATACCGATGTAGAGCCTGTAGGTCGGGGCGAGCCGCTCCACGTCAAACTGCATCGAGGCGTTCTCCATGCCCGCGTGCGTGAGGGCGAAGGCCTTGATCTCGCTGTAATGTGTGGTGGATACGCACACCGCGCGCCGCGCGTGCAGTTCCTCGAGGATGCTCATCGCGAGCGCCGCGCCCTCGATGGGGTCCGTGCCCGCGCCCAATTCGTCGAGCAGCACGAGCGAGTTTTCATCGGCCTCACGCAGGATTCCCACGATGTTGGTCATGTGTGAGGAGAAAGTCGAAAGCGACTGCTCGATGGACTGTTCGTCCCCGATATCGGCGAAGACCTCGCCGAATACCGAAACCTCGCTGCCTTCGTCCGCGGGCAGGAACAGGCCGCTCTGCGCCATAAGCGCGAAGAGCCCTACGATTTTAAGCGTGACGGTCTTGCCGCCCGTGTTCGGCCCCGTGATGATGAGGGAGCGGAACTCCCGCCCGAGCCAGATATCCACGGGCACGACCTTATCCGGATCGATGAGCGGATGCCGCCCCTTGACGATGCGGACATACCCCTCCTCGTTGAGCATGGGGCACACGGCGCGCATTTCGCGCGCGAGGCGCGCCTTGGCGAAGGCGAGGTCGATCTCCCCCATCACAGCGAGATCCTCGCGGATCTCGTCCGCGTAGGGGGCGATCATAGCGGTCAGCTCCGTGAGGATGCGCTCGATCTCCTCCGCCTCCTCGGCGAGCAGCTTTTTATATTCGTTGCCCAACTCCACCACCGCGGCGGGCTCGATAAACAGCGTCGCCCCGCTGCCGGACTGGTCGTGGATAAGCCCCGGCACGTTCTGCCGGTACTCCTGTTTGACGGGGATGACGAAGCGGCCGTTTCGTATGGTGACGAGCGGCTCCTGCAGGTATTTCTGGTAGGTCGCTGAGCGGATCATGGCGTTGAGCTTATCGCGCACGCGCTCGTTGGCAAGGCGCATGGACCTTCGGATGCGCGAGAGCGCGGGGGACGCGCCGTCGAAAATTTCTTCCTCGCCGACGATACAGCGGACGATCTCCTCCTCGACGCTGCGGTGCGTGCGAAGAAAGCTCGCCATGTTGCTTAAAAGCCCCGTCTGATCGTCCTTGGCGAGGGCTTCGCGCACGACGCGCGACGCGCGAAGACACGAGGCGACGCCCAAAAGCTCCCTGGGCGAAATGAACAGCACCGCACGCATGCGCGTGAGGCACTCCCTCATATCCGGAAAATCATCCACCGGGGAGCGCCCGACGCGAAAGAGCAGCGTTTCCGCCTCCGCCGTGAGCTCGAGCATACGCCCGGCCTCCCCGGCGGCGTTCGACGGTTCCATTTCGTCCACCAGCTCGCGCGAGACGCAGCAGGAGGCGCGTTCGCGAAGCATATTGCGTATTTTATCGTATTCAAGCGTTTTGAGCACACGTCGTTGCATGGTACTATCCTTCCCTGATCCAAATCGGGTCATGATCGCATAAAACGAGCCGCGGGCGGTTCGCTCGCGGCTCGGGATAACTTTCGTTTATACGGTGGGCGTTTTCTGCCTCGCCTCGAAAGGCCTCTTCACGGGCGCGCTTGGCGCGGCGGAACGGGGCATGTCCCTGAGCTGAGCGATGCGCGAATCGAGCTGTTCGTAATCGGAGCGGAGCTTTTTGAGCTCGTCCGCCATGTTGAGGCACGCAAGGAGCACGGCGCTGCCCGTGCTGAGCGTGGGATACTGGCGCTGCATCTTATCGATGCGCGCATTGACGTCTTCGGCGAGCTCGCGCATATACTGCTCGCTCTCGTCCCCGGCAAGCCGGAACTCCTGTCCGGCGACCCTGATTGCTACGCGATTTTTTTCCATCAATACGCCACCTCAACCTGATTATACCGCCGATTGTAGCGTACTTCAATACTTAATCTCAAGATATTGTGGATGTAACGGATATTTTTCTACTTTTTTCGCTCAAAAACCACATGGAGCGCGTCGCCGTCCTGATCCTGCTTGACGAAAACGGTGCAGGCGAAATCGCCATTGATGGCGGCGCGCTTCTCCAAATCGTCAAGCGTGCGCTGCGAAATCGAGAACAGCTCCCACAGCTCCGCCTGCATGAGGCTGTCTCCCGCGTCAAGTGCGTCCGCCATCGCAAGGGAAGCCTCCTCGAGCCACGCGCAGTCTCTTTCGTAGACATCTTTATCCTGCAAATAAAACAGTCTCTCAGTCCCATCGCTGTTCTCGGGCCGGGGCGTCGGCTCCAAGGCAACGATCCAGACGAGTTCGAAGGAGTAAACGCGCCCGTCCTTGAGCTTGAAGATAATGTAGGCATCGGGAAGGTCGTCGCGCGAGATCTCGTATTCGCACGCGTACGTGTTCTTCTTGACGAGAACGTACTGCCCGTCTCCGCCGTTTTCCTGGGACCAGGCGATGATGTCCTCGGGCAGCGGCCAGGGCACTTCCGTCTCCTCGGGTTGCGCACTCGCGGTCGCGGCGGGGCTGAACGAAGCCGTAGCCCGAACAGCCGCCTTGCCGAAGGTGCCCGCGAGAAGGCTTCTCCCCGCGTCCGAAATGAGGAAAAGGCCGACCGCAGCCGCAATGAGCAGGACGCTGAAGAGGATCTTCTGCGCCTCGTCCGATGATTTCTGTTTCGCAGGCTTTCGATTCATTGTTTTTTGATGCCGTCGATAAGCGCGTCGACGTCGAGCGCGGCGTCGTGGCCCGCTTTCGCGAGCGCCTTCATGAAATACGCCGGAACGGGCGCGCGAAAGGTCATGGTTTCGCCCGTTCGCGGGTGGGTAAGCGTCAGCCGCACCGCGTGGAGCGCCTGCCCGCCGATCCCGAGGGGATCCTTCGCGTTTCCGTAGACCGCATCCCCGGCCACGGGGTGCTTGATGTGCGCCATATGGACGCGGATCTGGTGCGTCCTGCCGGTTTCCAGCCGGGCGGCGACGAGCGCGTATGATCCCATACGCTCGAGAACGCGCCAGTGCGTGACGGCGCGCCTGCCGCCGGAAACGACGGCCATGCGCTTGCGTTCGGTCGGGTGCCTGCCCACGGGCGCGTCCACCGTACCGGAATCCTCCCTGATGTTGCCGTCCACGATGGCGAGGTAAACCCTTCCCGCCTCGTGTTCCTTGAGCTGTGCGCTCAGCGCCCTGTGCGCGAAATCGTTTTTGGCGATGACGACGAGGCCCGAGGTCATTTTATCGATCCTGTGGACGATGCCGGGGCGAAGCTCCCCGCCGATGCCGGAAAGATCCCGGATCGCATACAGCGCCGCGTTGACCAGCGTACCCGCCGCGTTTCCCGGCGCGGGGTGTACGACCATGCCGCGGGGCTTGTCGACGACGGCGATGTCCGCGTCCTCATACACGATGGGAAGGGGGATATCCTCCGGTTCCACGGACGGTTCCCGAGGCTTTTCGAGACGCAGCTCAACGCAATCGCCCGGCCTGAGCTTCGTTCCGGCGCGGCAGGCTTTGCCGTTGACCGCGGCGCAGCCCTCCTCGACGGCACGCTGTACGAAGGAGCGGGTCTCCCCGCAGAGCGCGGCCAGAAAAACGTCGAGTCGCACGGCCTCCTTGGCCGTGGCCGTAAAAAGCGAACCGCCGTCGGGCAGCTCCGTTCGCACCCCGGGAGATTCGGTCATGTTTCCCCCTTGTTTTCCTCCCCGCCGTCGTCCCGCTTGGCGGGCTTGTCCATCACATACTTCCTGCCCTTGAAAAAGAGAAGGTCGAGGATGAGCATGGTCGCGCCGACGGAGATCGACGCGTCCGCCACGTTGAAGATGGCAAAGTTGATCAGCTCGAAGTAGAACATATCCCGGACAAAGCCGAGGAGCAGCCGGTCCACGAAATTGCCCAGCGCGCCCACAAGAATCAGAGCGAGGGAGATGCGCATGACCAGATGCATTTTGCCGCGCTCCCGGATGAGGATATAGACCAGCGCGCCGCAGACGAGCACGGTCATGATGAGGAAGAACACCCGCATGTTCTGCAGCATGCCGAACGCCGCGCCCCTGTTTTCCACATACGTGAGCGAGAAGACGCCCTCGAAGATGGGGTAGGTATTGTTCGGCAGCGTGGGCAGCCAAGAGGCGCAGACGGCCTTGGTGACCTGGTCGAGCGCGATGACGACGATGAAAATGATGATCTCCAGCATGTTTCCCCCAAGCGTTTATTGGCTCAATCGTAGCACATGCGCCGCGTTTATTCAACCGCGGAAGCATACCACGAGGCGATGCCGCGTAGTACGTCGGGCTCGCGCATCTCCGCAATGCCGATAATGTCTGAATTATAGAGCACGCTGTTGAGCCTGAAGTACAGCGTGATGAAGGGCAATTCCTCCACGAAGGCCATCTGCAGCGCGGAGGCGGCGGCGATGTAGTCGCCCTCCGTCGCGGCGGTGTTGAGGTTGGCGACGAGCTGCTCGATCCCCGCGTTGGAATACCCGCCGTAGTTGCGCGCGCCTGAGCCGGAAAGGTAAGGCGCCAAGCTGCAATCAAACCCGAGGTTAAAGCCCGCGAGCGCGAGGTCGAATGCACCGGAGCGGAGCTTTTGGATATACTCGCTCTCCTCGTTCCCCAGCGCGTAAGCGGCCGTCACAAGCTCCACATGGATGCCGATGGCCTCGAGCTGAGCTTTGATCTGCTCCGCGGCGGTTTTCCTGACGGCGTCGGTCGAGTCGTTGACGAGAAGGGTCAGCGTCATTTCGTCATAGTGATAGCCGTTCTTCTCGAGAAAACCGTCCTCGTCCACATCCTGCCAGCCCGCCTCCTTGAGCAGCGCGAGAGCCACCTCGGTGTTGTAATCGTACACGGCGGACTTGCTCTCATAGAGCCAGGAGTCGGGCGGCACGGGTACGTCGCTCGCGCGCGCGCGGTTCATATAGACGTTGGTGATGATGCGGCTGCGGTCGATCGCATAGGCGATGGCCTGGCGCACGCGGAGTTCCCGCAGGTTTTCGTTGGCGAAGTTGACGAGCATAACCTCGACATTCTGCGTCATCATGTCGAGCACGGTCGTGTTGGCGTCGTCCCTGTACCTGCCGACGGTAAGCGAGGAGGTGAACACCATGTCGAGCTGCCCCGCCGCGTAGGAGGCGAGCGAAATGTCGTTGCTCTCGCGCGCGTAGAACTCCACAAACTCGAGATTGGGCGCCTGCTTCCACCAGTTGTCATTGCGTGCGAGGCGGACCGTATCGTCCGATACATAGCTGAATTGAAACGGCCCCGTGCCCGCGGGGTAATTTCCCGTCGCGGTGGAAGCGCTTTCCGTCACGGGAAAGGTAAGGGCGTAGAGCGAGGCAAGGCCGGGCTGCTTCATCGTGACCACGAGGCTGCCGTCCTCGGCGGCCTCCATGCTCTTGACGCGCTTGACCGCATATGCGTAGTACGACGCAGTACCCAGACTGACGATGCGGTTGAAACTCTGCACAACGTCCGCCGCGGTGACGGAAGCGCCCGTATCCTGCCAGCGCGCGGCGCTCCTGAGCTTGATCGTCCAGACCGCCCCCGTCTCGTCGCAGGACCAGTTTTCCGCAAGGCCCGGCGCAAGCTGCCCCCTCATATCCACGATGAGCAGGCTCTCGAACACAAGTGAATAAAGAATGAGCATCTCCTCGGTGTTGACCCTGAGGGGATCGGATTTGTCCGCGTTGACGGGCATGGGTAGGCGAAGCGTCCCGCCCTTGACGGGCGCGGGCGTGGGCGTGGGCTGCAATATGACCGGCGGCGTCGTCGGCGCGGGCGAGGCCGCGTTTCCGTTTTGCCCCGCGCAGCCCGAAGAGACCGCCAGTGCGGCGAAAAGGAGGAGTGCCGTCGTTTTTTTAATCAAATTCGCCTTCATAAAGCTCCGTATAAATTTCGTAGGCGGACTGCACGCGCACGACGTAATGCGCCGTTTCCTCAAAGGGGATGTCCGTGAGCTTGCCGTCCTTTGCGTAGCGTTCGTCCGTAAGCCAGTTGTCCACATTGCCCGGGCCCGCATTGTAGGCGGCAAGGGCGCTTTCCTCGTTGCCGTAGCGGTCGAGCAGGTAGCGAAGGTACCAACAGCCCAGACGGATGTTGTCCGCGGCGACGGCCAAAGATTCCTCCGTATAGCCCTCGAGCGCGAGCTTGCCCGCGATCCACTCGCCCGTGTCAGGCATGATCTGCATAAGCCCCACCGCGCCTTTGGGCGAAACGACGTCCACCCTCCCGCTGCTTTCGACAAAAATGACCGACGCCACGAGGTACGGGTCCAGCCCGAACTCCCCGGCGGAAGCCTGTATCTGCTCCGCGTAGGCGAGGGTGTAGGTCTTTTTCTCCAGCGCGCGGTTGACAAAATATCCGACGATGCCGACGGCGGCGAGCGCGAGCGCCAGCGCCGGGATAAAGCGCCTGAGGTTCAGGCGGATTTTCTTTTTGCGTTTCGCGCGCGCGGCGCTCATCCGCCCGCTCCTGCGACGCGCCGATACAGCGCGTCCACGCGCGCGAGGAAGGCCGCGATGTCCGCGCCGTTGTCGATGATCTCGTCGGCGTGGCGCGCCTTCTCCTCGTCGCTCATCTGCGCGGCGATGCGCGCGGCGGCTTCCTCCCGCGTGCAGGCGTCCCGCGCGACGACGCGCGCGACGCGCGTTTCAATCGGCGCGCTCACAAGCCACACCTCGTCGCACGCGTCCTGCCAGCCCGCTTCGATCAGCAGCGGCACGTCCCACACGACCACGGCACGGGGGTCTTTAGCGAAGATCTCTTCCGTACGTTCCCGCATCCTCTGTTGCACGAGCGGGTGAAGGATGGCGTTGAGCCGTTCGCGCGCATCGGCATCCGAAAAAACCAGCGCGGCGAGCTTTCTCCTTTCGAGCGTACCCTCTGCGTTCAGGATGTCCCTTCCAAACGCTGCGGCGATCGCGCCGAGCGCCTCCCCGCCGGGCGCGGTCAGCGCGTGGCTTACTTCGTCCGCGTCGAGCACATGCGCGCCGAGCGAGGCGAGCCTTGCGGAGGCCGTGGATTTTCCCGAGCCGATGGAGCCCGTAAGGCCGACGATCATCGATGGAACTCCCTTACTTGGTGTCGTACCAGCTGTGCCCCGTCTTCACGTCCGCGCGCAGCGGCACCGCGAGGTCGAGCACGTTTTCCATGCAGGAGATGAGCAGCCTCTCGACCCGCTCCGCTTCGTCGAAGGGACAGTCGATGATGAGCTCGTCGTGGATCTGAAGGATCAGCTTCGCCCTGAAGCCGTCCTCTTTAAGCGCCCTGTGCACGCGCACCATTGCAAGCTTGATGATATCCGCCGCGGTGCCCTGTATGGGCATGTTCATCGCGACGCGCTCGCCGAAGGCGCGGGTGTTGTAGTTCGAGGAGCTGAGCTCGGGCATCTCCCGCCGCCGCCCCATCAGCGTTTTGGCACAGCCCTCGCGCTTGGCGTCCTCCACGCATTGTTTGAGGAACGCCTGCACGCCGGGGTAGCGCGCGAAGTACAGTTCGATGTAGCGCGCGGCCTCCTTGCGGGAGATGCCCAGCTGGCGCGAGAGGCCAAAGTCGCTGATGCCGTACACGATGCCGAAGTTGACGGCCTTAGCCGCGCTCCTCTGCGCGGCGCTGACCTGCGCGAAAGCCACGCCGAAGACCTCCGAGGCCGTGCGCCTGTGGATATCCGCCCCGTCGAGGAAGGCGTCTATCATGCCGCGATCGCCGCTCATGGCCGCGAGCAGGCGAAGCTCGATCTGGGAATAGTCCGCGTCGACGAGTACGCATCCTTCGCTCGCGACGAAGGCACGGCGGATATCCCGCCCGATGTCGGTCCTGACGGGGATGTTCTGCAAATTCGGCTCCGTGCTCGAAATGCGCCCCGTGGAGGCGACGTTTTGGTTAAAGCTCGTGTGGACGCGACCGGTTTCCGGGCGGATCAGCGCGAGTAGGCCGTCCACGAAGGTGGAACTCAGCTTGGTCAGCGTCCTGTATTCGAGGATCAGCGGCACGACGGGGTGCATATCAAAAAGGCTTTCGAGCACCTCGGAATCGGTCGAGTAACCGGTCTTGGTCTTTTTCATGACAGGGAGCTCGAGTTTCTCAAACAGCACCGCACCGAGCTGTTTGGTCGAGAGGATATTGAACTCCCCGCCGGCTAAGGCGTATATTTCCCGGGCAAGCTCGTCGCTCCTCGCGTGGAAACGAAGGCTCAGCGCCTGCAGCTCCGCGCGGTCGAGCGCGAAGCCCTCGCGCTCCATGTCGAAGAGCACCTCCACGAGGGGCAGCTCGACCTCGTCATAGAGCCTCGAGAGGTCCTTCTCCTCCATCTCCGCACGCATGACGGGGTACAGGCGCACGAGCGCGGCCGCGCCCGCGTCCTCGGTTTTCAGCCGCTCGCCCGCCAGTGTTTTGAGCGAGTCCGCGGGATGGATGGCGTGCAGCAGGTAGTCCGCAAGCATCGCGTCGAACGCGACGTTTTGAATCGAAACGCCGTTTCGCAGCGCCGCGTGGCGCAAGCGCTTGGAATCGAAGAAGAGCTTGCCCTTCCCCGCGTCCTCGAAAAGCGGCTTGAAGGCCTTATAGATGCGCCCCTCGTCGAGCCCGCATTCCAGAAGCGTCGCGCCCAGCACGCAGTCGGCCTGCTTCTCCCCGTCCGCGCTCGCGCTGAAAGCGGAATCGACGTGGACGGCGAGGGAAGGGGCGGTTTCAAGATCCCGTACGAGAGCGGCGAGCTTTGCTTCATCGTCGACCAGCGCGTGCGCAACCTTTCCGGTCGATGGGACGGCGGGCGCGGGGGCGGATTTGCCCGGCAGCCGGTCGATGATGGAGCGAAGCTCCAGTTCGCGCATGAACGGCACGCCCAACGCGAGGTTTGCGGCGTCGAAGCGGCATTCGTCGAGATTTTCCGGCACGGGGGCGCAAGTGTCGATGGTACCTAGGCGGTAGCTCATGCGCGCGCTCTCCGCGCCGGAGAAAAGCTTTTCCCGAAGCGCGCCCTTCTCCTCTTCCGCGTGGGCGAGGGCGTTTTCCATGGAGCCGTACTTCGAAAGGAGCTTGAGCGCCGTCACCTCGCCGACGCCGGGTATGCCGGGGATATTGTCCGACCCATCCCCCATAAGCGCCTTGAGGTCGCGCATCTGCTCGGGCGCAAGGCCGTACTGCTCCATAAGGGCGTCCTTGTCGTATTCGACCGTGTCGGTGACGCCCTTTTTTGTCATAAGCACATGCGTCATGTCGCTCACAAGCTGCAGCGCGTCCCGGTCGCCCGTCACGAGCAGCGCGGGGATACCGCGCTCGTTGGCGATGCGCGCGTAGGCGCCAAGGATATCGTCCGCCTCGTAGCGCTCTACCTCGCAGATTTTGATTTTCATCTCGGTGAGCAGGTGCTTAATCAGCGGAAACTGCGCGCGCAGATCATCCGGCGTTTCGCGCCGCCCGGCCTTATAGTCGGCGTACTGCTCGTGGCGGAAGGTCGGCCCGTGCATATCGAAGGCGACGAGGAGATTCGAGGGCTCCGTCGCGGCAAGGCGCAGCAGCATGTTGACAAAGCCGTAGATCGCGCCCGTAGGCGTGCCGGACTTGGTCATCATCGAGGGCAGCGCCCAATAGGCGCGATGCATCAGGCTGTTGCCGTCTATGGCGATGAGCTTGTTCATGGAGCCTCCGTATCTATTCTATGACCTCGTAGACCATCGGAATGCGCTCGGGCGGCGCTTTCACAATGGAGATCGCGCCCCTGAGTTTCGCCGCAGCCTCGGCGAGGTGCTGGCTGTCGTTGGCGTAGAGGGTCGCGAGCGGCTCGTCCCTGCGGATGAACTCCCCGCGCCGTTTACGCATCACAAGGCCCACCGCGGGATCGATTGCGTCCTCCTTCTTCGCGCGGCCCGCGCCCAAAAGCTGCGCCGCCACGCCGATGCTCACGGCGTCCATATCCGCGACGTAGCCGCCGCTTGCGGGGAACACGTCTAGCTTCCTCTTGACGCGGCACAGCGCGGAAGGGTCGCCGATGCAGGCGGTGTCCCCGCCCATGGCGCCGAGCATGGCTTCGAGCTTCCCAAGCCCCGCCCCGCTCGTGAGCGCCGCCTTGAGCTTCCCCCGCGCGTCCGCGTCGTCCGCGGCGATGTTCGCAAGCAAGAGCATCTTCGAGGCAAGCAG
Source organism: Clostridia bacterium (assembly GCA_035561055.1). GTDB lineage: Bacteria > Bacillota > Clostridia > Christensenellales > CAG-138 > Phil1. The sequence continues at coordinate 18,930 of DATMYG010000275.1, forward strand.
CATGCAAACTTCATAAAGCGGGTCCCCCGCGGAGATTTTGCCGGAGAGCGTCTCAATGGCTTCCTTCATTTCAAGCCCGTTGCCCACCGCCATGCCGAGGGGTTGGTTCATATCCGTGATGACGGCCACGGTTTTCCTGCCCACGTGCGCGCCGATGTCCACCATCGTGCGCGCGAGGCGGCGCGCGTCCTCGAGCGTCTGCATGAACGCGCCGGTACCGACCTTAACGTCGAGCACGATGGCGTCCGCGCCCGCGGCGATCTTTTTCGACATGATGCTCGAGGCGATCAGCGGCACGCTCTCGACTGTGCCGGTCACGTCCCGCAAGGCGTAGATAAGCTTGTCCGCGGGGTCGAGGTTGCCCGTCTGTCCCGTGACGCACAGGCCGATTTCGTTTACGATCTGCTTGAAGCGCTCCTCGGAGAGGGAAACAGATAAGCCCGGCACCGACTCGAGCTTGTCGAGCGTGCCGCCGGTGTGGCCAAGGCCCCTGCCGCTCATCTTGGCGACGGTGCCGCCGCACGCCGCGACCAGGGGGGCGACGACCAGCGTGGTCGTATCTCCCACGCCTCCGGTCGAGTGCTTATCCACCTTGACGCCGCGAAGCGAGGAGAGGTCCACGACATCCCCCGAATAGACCATGGCGCGCGTAAGATCGCCGATTTCGGCGGCGGTCATATCCGCGAAGCACACGGCCATGAGCCACGCCGCCATCTGGTAATCCGGCACCTCGCCCTTCACAAATCCGTTTACGATGAATTCGATTTCCTGCCGCGCAAGCTCCGCGCCCGCGCGAGTCTTGAGGATGAGGTCGACCATTCTCATGGAACAGAGCCCCCCTTATTTATTCGTAGCCAAGCTCCTTCAACACGCTTTCCCTGTTGCGCCAGTCGTCCTTGACCTTGACCCACAGCTGCAGATTGACGCGCACGCCCAAGAGCCATTCGATGTCGCGCCGCGCGAGGCCGCCGATTTTTTTAAGCATGGCGCCCTGCTTTCCGATGATGATGCCCTTGTGCCCCTCGCGCTCGCAGTAGATCGTGGCGTATACGTCGGTCAGCTTGCCGCCCTCGCGCGCCTCGATCTTGTCCACGCCCACGCCGATGCCGTGGGGTACCTCCTCGTTTAAAAGCTCCAGCGCCTTCTCCCGCACGATCTCCGCGACAAGCACGCGCTCGGGCTGGTCGGTTACCATATCCTCGGGGAAGTACTGCGGCCCCTCCTCCAGATAGGAGGAAAGGACTTTCACAAGCTCCTCGGCGTTTTCTCCAGTTCTGGCCGAAATGACGACGACGTTTTTGATGAATCCCGCGCGCGCGAGCTTCTCCCGCGCGGCCTCTATGGCCTCGGGGGTGGCGGCGTCCGCCTTGTTGATCGCGGCGACGACGGGGGCCTTTGCTTCGCTAAGCTTCTCGAGCAGCGCCTCGTCCCGCGCGCGGATGCCGCTTGTCGCGTCCGCGACGAAGAGGATGCATTCCACCTCGTCGAGCGCTTCATAGGCCACGTTCAGCATATATTGTCCGAGCCGGTTGCGCGGCGCGGCGACGCCGGGCGTATCGAGGAAGACCATCTGGAGCCCCGTACGCGTGACCACGCCCATGACGCGGTTCCTCGTCGTCTGCGCGCGCACCGACACGATGGAAACCTTCTGCCCGACGAGCAGGTTCATCAGCGTGCTCTTCCCCACGTTGGGCGAACCGATAATGGCGATAAAGCCGGATTTATAGCTCATTTTCTTACCAAGTCCGCGGGCGTGAAGGCGAAGGGCAAAAGATCCCCCAGTCCCACGACCTTGTATTCTCCCTTTCTGTTGGCGCAAATGACGGGCATTTCGGGATCGCAGAATTCCGCGAGCACCTGTCGGCATACGCCGCAGGGCACGGCGGGGTTCTCCCCGTCCCAGACGATGGCGATGGCGTCGAACTCGCGCTCGCCCTCGTAAACCGCCTTGAACATGGCGCTGCGCTCCGCGCAGACCGTGGGCGAATACGCGGCGTTCTCGATGTTGCAGCCGAGATAATACGCCCCGCTCGCCGCCTTCAGGCATGCGCCGACACGGAAGCCCGAATACGGCACATAGGCGCGCACACGCGCGTCGTTGGCCATCCTTAACATGTTTTTCACTTCAAAATCGTGGATGCTTCTCATCTTCCAATTCCCATCTTATCGAGTATTTTATCCTGTATGGCAAACATTTCCTCGCGATCCGCCTCCCGCATGTGGTCGTAGCCCATCAGATGCAGCGTGCCGTGCACCGCGAGGAAGGTCAGCTCCCGCTCGAGTGCGTGGCCGTATTCTTCCGCCTGTGCCAGCGCCCGCTCGATGGAGATGGCGATATCCCCGAGGAAGTCGCCGTCCGCCGCGACGCGCCCGCCTTCCATCGAGGGGAAGCTCAGCACGTCCGTGGGCCGGTCCACGCCGCGAAAATCCCGGTTCATGCGGTGGATTCCCGCGTCGTCGGTCACCAGCAGCGCCACGTCGCCCGATACGCCCTCGTATTCGAGCGCGGCGCGCACGGCCCGCTCAAGCACAGCCTCGGTCTGAGGGGGGCAGTTTGGCGTTTCGATGGCAATGTCCGTCATTTTTTAGCCTCGTCCGGATCCGGATATTCTATCCGGTCGTGCATGATGCCGGAGAACGTGCGAAGGAAGCTCTTTTCAATTTCCGTAAGCTCCGCCATAGTCAGCGGCGCATTGGCGAGCTGGTTGTCCTCCGGATTGAGCTTCGTCCATACGATGCGGTGCACCATCCCCGCCACCGCCTCGGCGTTGGTTTCCCCGAGGGAACGCACCGCCGCCTCGCAGCAGTCCGCGAGCATAACGATGGCGCTCTCCTTGGTGGAGGGGCGGTTGCCCGGATAGCGGAAGCCCTTCTGGGAAACGCCCTCGTCTGCCTGCTTCGCCTTATAATAGAAGTAAGTCACGAGCGAATTGCCGTGGTGCTCCGCCGAAATGCGCACGACCGCCGAGGGCAGCTTGTACTTGGTGAGCAACTGCACGCCGTCCTTCTGGTGGGCGATGATCGCCTGCGCGCTTTCGAGGGGCGAGAGCGTATCGTGTATGTTGTCCCCGCCCTTTTGGTTCTCCATAAAATACTGGGGGCGGCGAAGCTTGCCCACGTCGTGGTAATAGCACGCCACGCGCGCGAGCAGGGGATCCGCGCCCACGCGCTCCGCCGCGGCCTCGGCGAGGGAGCCTGCGAGCACCGCGTGCTGGTAGGTGCCCGGCGCTTCGGTCATGAGTTCGCGCAGCAGCGGCTGGTTGGCGTTGCCCAGCTCGTTGAGGCGCGCGGGCGTCGCCACGTCGAAGAGGACTTCCCAGAGCGAGAGCGAGCCCGCCACGAGCAGCGTCGAAATCATCGCGCTGCCGAACGTCCACGCGACCGCCACGAGGATATCAACCGGTGCGTTTTCTTTTATGAGGGCGAGCGCGGCCACGCCCAGCGAGGCCGCGAGGCCGCCCACGGCGCCCGCGCCGATGAGCGCGCCGCGGCTTTGCGTTTTTCTCAGGGCGATTACGGCGGCAGCGCCCGCGGCGAGGGTAGAGACGCACACGGAAAACGGCTCCGCGCCCGGCGCGCCGTCCCCCGACGCGGCCATGATGCCCAGTGTTACGGCCATGAGCGGCGTGAGCGCGAGCGCGGCGCGCTCGTCCGCAAGAAGCGCGCACAGCATAATGGCGACGAGCGCGGGCGAAAGACGCGCGTCCGCCTTGCCCGCGAGGAACGCCA
>DATMYG010000276.1:0-2078 GCA_035561055.1 Clostridia bacterium
GTACGAGCATCCCGTCGATCTGCGCGCATGGCGCAAAGCGCAGGGCATTCTGCATCAGGCGCGGATAAGCTTCGCGCACCGCGGCTTCATCCGCAAGGCCGATGGCAATCACATCTGCGTCGGTCTTATGTAAAATCTGCGTCGACATGACCTTGAGCACCACGGGATATCCGATTTCCCGCGCGGCATCGGCGCACGCATCCGGATTTAAAGCGAGGATTTCCCTTGTGCAGGGAACGCTGAAATCCACAAGCACACGCTTGCTTGCGTATTCGGTGAGGGCCTTGCCAGGGAAAGACGGCAGGCTCAGCGGATGCCCCGAAACGCAGGGGGCGCCCATCAGTTTCGCGAGGTTTTTCGCATACCGCACTACATTCTCGATCGCCTTGAAGCCTGCGCGCGTGCCCCTGAGGATCGGTACGTTTCCCCGGTCGAGGATCGCCTGGATATCAGGATGCACGCCTGTGGAAATGTTGCTCATTAACGCGGTCGGCTTCCCGCTGGAACGGGCGACTGAAACCGCGGCGTCGGCGACGATCGCATATTGGTCTACCTGGCGCTTGGCCATGCCGGCGGGCACATCCTGCACGACGAGCAGAAGGTCGCACTCCGGCTCGCGCGCCGCGCTTTCGAGACAGGGGGCATAGGTGTTCTCGATATGGCCTGCGCCCCACGCGTCCAACGGATTGGCAATATGGGAGAAGGACATGAGCTGGCTTTGCACCGCGCCGGTCCCTTCTACAGACCACGCAGGAAAACGGATATCCATGTTATCGCATACATCCGCCATCAGGCTGATGACCCCGCCGGAAAGCGTAACCGCGAATATGCCGTCGCCCTTGGGGAGGTTCCCCTTGAGTTTGGAAAACAGCTCGGCCGTTTCAAACAGTTCGTCGAAATCATCTACGCGGATTACATTGAGTTTTCTAAACAAACTGTCCTGAATAGCGTCGGAGCCGGCAAGCGCACCGGTATGAGCGCTCGTGGCGCGCCGCGCCATCTCCGAACGCCCCACCTTGATCAGTATGATGGGCTTTTGAAGCTCCCTGGCCCTGTCGGCGACGCGCCTGAAAGCTTCGGGGCAGCGTATTTGCTCAATGAACGCCATGATGACGTCCGTGTCCGGGTCGTCGAGCATGTACTCCATCACCTTTGTGCTGTCCACCATCATTTCGTTTCCGGTGGAAACCATAAGGCTGAATCCCAGACCGCGCGCGCTGTTGGCGACAGCCAGATTCAGGTACCCGCTCTGCGCCACCATGCCGATGCGGCCCTTGACAATCTTCTCCGGCGCAGGCGCGCTGTACGCGCATACGCCCAGGGAAGGGTTCAAAAAACCAACGCAATTCGGCCCGAGGAACTGGATGCCGTGGTCCTCGCAGAGCCTCCTGACCTTTGCGTTGAGCAACTTGCCTTCGTCGCCCGCTTCACCGAAGCCCGCGGCAAACGCCCATGCCGCCTTCGCGCCGCACAGAGCCGCCTGCTCGATTATGGGCGCGATGTTATCACGTCCGAGAACGATCGCGAGTAACTCCGCCTGCTTGCCCTCGGCCTTAAGCGCATCGAAAGAAGCGTAGCAGCGAAGACCCATGACTTCTTCATACTTGGGATTGATGGGATAAACTTCGCCTTCATACCTGAGCTGCCGCAGGTTTTCGAGAACCTGCAGGCCCGGTCCCGGCTTGGGCGACGCCCCGACCACCGCGATAGAGCGCGGGCGGAACAAGGGCCTCAATTCTTCCCAGGCACAAGCCTTTGCCGGATTGTTTGCTTTCTGCATTGTCTTCATCCTTCTTGTTGAGCAACTTTCACAGGTTTCGATGGAATCTGACGGGAACGCGGACAGGATAGATTCTCCCGGGTCGACTCGATTTGGTTCGATGTGGTCATTCCGCATTGCGGAACGTCGTTTCGATTTTGCTTGCGTCTTTATTATACCGAGGCCGCTTCGCGCTTGTCAATTGCTAATTTCTAGGGACTTCATTGGGGCCGAGCGGCGTGTATTTCGACCAGTGCGCACGCTTTTTCGATAAGTTGGCGGAGATTTCTACCGCACGCCGATGCAGCTTGGGCGCATC
>DATMYG010000277.1:0-2543 GCA_035561055.1 Clostridia bacterium
AAAGCGCCCTTTGCATGGAAGCGGCGTCCCTGCGCCCCATACCGATTTCCACCATGGTGCCCGCGAGGATGCGTACCATGTTATAGAGGAAACCGCTGCCCGCGACATCGTAGACGACGAGCCTGCCCATGTCCGTCCAGCGGGATTCGTAAATCGTGCGCACGGTGCTTTCCGGCTCGATGCCGCTTGCTTTGAAAGCCATGAAGTCGTGTTCCCCAAGTATCGCGGCGGCAGCCTCGTTCATCGCGGCGACGTCGAGCGGGCCATAGACGTGCAGCGCGGTATTCCGCGTGAACGGGTCCGCGTGCGGACTGTGCTGCAGCCGGTAGCGGTAGTGCTTTCGCACTACGTCGAAACGGGCGTGGAAGCCCTCCGCCTCGTCGCTGTAGGCGACGCGGATGTCCCGGGGCAAACCCGCGTTGAGCGCGTAGGCGAACTTCTCCGGGGGAATGCGCGAGGCCGTGTCGAAGTGCGCCACCTGCGCGAGGGCGTGCACGCCGCTGTCTGTCCTGCCGGAAGCATGGACGACGATCTTCTCGCCCGTGAGCTTTTCGATTTCCTCCTCCACGACCTGCTGCACGCCGAGGCCCGTGAGCTGCCTCTGCCAGCCCTCGTAGCCCGTGCCGTCGTACTGGAGGATCATGCGTACGCGCGTCATTGAATCGGCAGCACCTCCCCGGATTCGGTCTGTAAAAAGCACAGCTCGATTCCGCCGTCCCTCATATAAACGGTGATTACGCCCCGTTCGGTGTTTGCCAGCAGCGCCGTGATGTCGCCCATGGCCTTTACATCCGAAGGGAAGCCGCACGCCTTGCTCGCGGCGATTGCCGGGGCGGGGTCCGTTCCCTCGCTCAGGAGCGCCGCGATGGTGGTGTTTTCCGCCCCGCCGAGCACATAGAAATCCTCCGCCGCGAGGTCATAGCCATACGCGTTGATTTCCGAAGCAAGGTCGGCGAGCGGGTCGTCCTTCGCGATGCTGAGTTTCAATAGCACGGCGACGGCGAGCAGCCCCGCCGCGATGATCAGTGTGATATTCCGTCCGCGCGCGTTCAATTCAGCAGCCTCTGGCCGAGCGCGACGGCCGCCGCCATACAGGTGAGCGTCAGCGCCGCGACCCAGTCGATCCCCTGGAGCTTCAATACATGCATGCGCGTGCGCCCTTCGCCCCCGTGGTAGCAGCGGCTTTCCATGGCCATGGCAAGCTCGTCCGCCCGACGAAAGGCGCTGATAAACAGCGGCACCAGCACGGGCACCATGGACTTCGCGCGCTTGACAAGGTTGCCGGATTCAAAGTCCGCGCCGCGCGCCATCTGCGCCTTCATGATCTTGTCCGCCTCCTCGATGAGGGTGGGGATGAAGCGAAGGGCGATGGTCATCATCATTGAAAGCTCGTGCGCCGGGAAGCCCAGCTTCGCAAGCGGGGTCAACAGCTTCTCCATACCGTCGGTAAGGGCGATGGGGGTCGTGGTGAGGGTCATCAGGCTCGTGCCGAGCAGCAGCAATATGAGCCGCAGTGTGATGAATACCGCCTGCCACACGCCGCCGACGGTGATGTGGATGAACTCCCAGTCCAAGAGCGGATCGCCCGTTTTCACCATGAAGAGGTTGATGACGAACATGAAAACGAGCAGCAGCCGGATGGGCTTGAGCGACTTCACAAGGTACGAAAGCGGCACCTTCGCGACCAGCGTCGTCGCCAAGACGAACAGCGCGGGCGCGAGGAAAAGCGCAAGGTCGTCCACAAGGAATACGATCACGATGTAGGCGATCATGCCCAATAGCTTCGTGCGCGGATCGAGGCGGTGTATGGCGGAATTCCCCGGGAAATACTGACCCAGTGTGATATCCTTGATCACGCTTCGGCCTCCTTCCCGAAAAGCCGCAAAAGCGCCTTCTCCATCATGCCCCGGTCATAGATGCCGGCGGGAATGGGGACACCGCGCGCGCGAAGCTGCATGCACAACCGCGAAGCCTGCGGCACGTCGAGGCCGACGGAGGTGAGAAGCTCGCCCTGCGCGAAAACCTTTTCCGCTGTGTCGAGGAGGAGAAGACTCCCCTCGTTGAGCACGGCCACGCGCTCGGCGCGGTCGGCGAGGTCGTCCATCGAGTGAGAAATCATCACAACCGCGCAGCCGAGCGAGTCGCGTAAATTATCTATCGTGTCGAGAATCGCACGGCGTCCAAGCGGGTCGAGGCCCGCCATGGGCTCGTCCAACACGAGGTACTTGGGCTTCATCGCGATGATGCCCGCCAGCGCCGCGCGGCGTTTTTCACCGCCCGAAAGCTCGAAGGGGGACTTATCCCTAAAGCGTGTCGGCTCGAGGCCGACGAGGCGCAGCGCCTCGTCCGCGCGCTCCATGGCCTCCGCCTCGGGTACGCCCATGTTCTTTACGCCGAAGGCGACGTCCTTGGCGACCGTTTCCTCGAACAACTGGTATTCGGGGTACTGGAACACCATGCCCACGAGCCTTCACCCGAGCACGCGCTGCTTCTTTTCGGCCATGTTGTAACCGTCCACCGTGACGGTGCCGGAGGTCGGCTGC
>DATMYG010000278.1:0-4167 GCA_035561055.1 Clostridia bacterium
CGTGATTGCGAAATGCCCGTACATGCTGGTTTCCATGAAGATTTCGAGGCCGGTCAGCAGCTTGCCCGTGGAATTATCGACCGGGAACCACATGTAGCAGTATCCGCCGGACACCATTGACCGGAACGTGAACCACGCGTAGCTGTGGTCGGCAAACTGACCGATCTCTCCCGCATAACCCGGCAAATAGTGCTCGGCGACGCAGTCCTCCTCGCCGTCACCGTCGCTGTCGATCCCCATAACCCTGTAGTTCGGCCCGTCCTCGGAATTTTGATTTATCCATACGTTATAAAACCCGATGGTCGCGGCAGCGGTCGCGTCGCCGGACTTCATGCCCTTGGCCCAGTACTCGAAACCGTAAACGCACTTCACGATGCTGTTGATAGTTTCGGTATCCGCCGCGGCGGCGGTGGCAACAGGCACCCGCGCGGTCTTGTTCGCACCGTCCACATAAGAGAACGCCTCGGTAATCTCAAGGTTGGATAGAACGAGGGCATACTTCAAGCCTCTATTTGGATGCGCAAGCAAATCCTCGCTCGCCTCGCTGAGGTTTTCGGGGACGGTGATCTCGACGAAGAAGTGCACGACCGTGCCCTTCACGACGGGATACATGACCGAGAGCTCCTCGTAAAGGCTGCCGAGCACCGCGGTATTCTTCTCGGTCTCGAGCGCGGTGATCTTGACGGTGATTTCCTCGAAATCCTCCGCGACATCCGGAATCGCATCCCACCCGCTTGCGAGCGCCGGAGCGGCGAGGGCGAGAATCATGGCGAAACCCAACAACAGGGCAAACAGTTTTTTCATGCGCAGTCTCCTTGTGAACGGATTGTTACAATTAGGGTAACATGTCGATTTTTGCTTGTCAATTGATAACCGGGGCGAAGGCGATTTTTATTGCTCCGGCTCGTTTAAAGGGGCCGATTGCTTTTTTGCAATCAGCCCCCGTCTTTGGTCTATTTTCCCTTTGTCCCAGCTATTGACGAAGAACCGTTATTTCTTCTCCGCTTTCGGCTTGGCGAAGAGCGCGCCGACAGCCATGATGACGACGAACACGATGAGGTAGTAGAAGATCGGCGTCTTGAAGAAGTTGGCGTCGATGTTGAAGCCGTGCGCCCAGAACGCCGCGATGACCATGAACACGGAGCCCGCCAGCGCGAGCGCGGGAACGACGAAGCGCTTGAGCGCGCCCATGTCCTTCTCCTTGACCATGAACATGATGAGCATGGGCACGTAGGAGGCGTAGATGGTCACGATGGGCAGCTCGCTGGTGTCGAACGAGAAGGGACCGAACCAGGACTTCGTGAGGTTCGCGCCGTAGAAGTACAGAAGCCAGAACGCCGCGAGGAACACGCCGATGACGGACGAGTTCGTGGGCATGTTGGTCTGCGCGTCAACCTGCTTGAAGATGTCCGGGCGGGGGCCGACGTTGCGGGCGGCCAGCGCGTAGAAGCCGCGGGTGCAGCCCATCATGAGGCCGTTGAGCGTGCCAAGGCAGGACACGATGATGAACACGAACAGGATCGTGCCGCCGATGCTGGAGAAGATGGTGGAGAAGGCGGTCTTTGCGCCCTCCTGTCCGCTTGCCATCATGACGGTCTTGTCGACCGCGCCGGCGATGCCGATGTAATAGAGCACATAGATCGCCATGACGATGGCGGCGCCGATCAGGAGCGCCTTGGGCAGGTTCTTCTTGGCATCCCTAAGCTCCGCGTTGATGGAGGTGGCGATGATCCAGCCCTCGTAGGCGAACGCCGTGGCGACGATGGCGGCGAACAGCGGGCTGCCGGACACCGCGGTGACGGCGGCGGAGGTCAGGTTCTGGACGGTCATGCCGTTGACGAGGCCGACGACGGTGCCGACGATCGCCATGAGCACGAGCGGGATCAGCTTGATGACGGTGGTCGTCACCTGGAACTTGCCGCCGAGCTTGGGCGAAATGGCGTTGAGCGCGTAGTTCGCCACGAGGAAGAAGAAGGCGATGGCGAGGCACTCGGGCCCGACGATGTCAAACCCGATGAGCACGCACAGGTAGCGCGCGGAAACCCACGCGAGCACGCCGGTTAAAGTCGGCGTGTAGATGGTGGCCATGAACCAGCCGACATAGTAGCCGTACTTCTTGCCCACGGTCACATCCGCATAGTCTACGATGCCGTTGACGTACTCGTACTTGGTCGCCATGATGGCAAACGCGCAGGAGCACGCGATCATAATAAGACCGCCGATAATCCACGCGAGGATGCCAAGGCTCATGTCGCCTCCGGTTTTGTTGAGAATCGCCTCGGCCTTGAAGAACACGCCGGAGCCGATGACGATACCCACGACCATCGCGATGGCCGTCGGCAGGCCATACTTCTTTTTGAGTTCGTTGCCCACTGTATGAATCCTCCTGCAAATAATATCATTAAACCCGTGTCGGTCAACCCGAAGCGGGTTTATTGATGATAGCTGATATATAATATACCTTTCCATGCTCGCTGTCAATTATGGCTAAACCGTATATGTTTTCATTTTACTGAATCTTTTACCATCCACGGCGCCAAGCTTGCACAGCGGGGGGACGATGTGCTTAAATAAGGCGTAACGCTTGGTTGGGAGAAGCTATGTTCGAGGAAGTCCTGCACGATTCGCACGCGCCCGCATTCCGCTCGCCCTTTGGCGCAATCCGCGCTTGCGGGGAAGTGCGGCTTCATTTACGGATGGATTCCTACCTTAACGTGCGCGCGCGGCTCCGGCTTTGGATCGACGGCGGGGAACGCCTGATCGAGGGCAACCGTGCGGGCGACGGGATCGATTTTGCTTTCGCGTCGGCGAACACGGGGCTCGTGTGGTATTTTTTCGTCATCGATGCGCCGGGCGGCACGAAATGGTACGGCGCGCGCAACCCCGGCTTTGGCGGGACTGGCGCGCTGTATGATTATGCGCCGCCCTCATGGCAAATCACGGTATACGACGGCGCGTTCGAAACGCCCGCGCGCTTTCGTGGCGGACTTGTCTACCAGATTTTTCCCGATCGTTTCGCGCGCTCCAACCGGGACGACGTCTCCCGCTACGGCTACCATCTCTCCATGGGCAGGCCCCTTCTCGCGCATGAAAGCTGGGACGAGCCCGTGCTTTTCGAGCCTCCGTCCGGAGCCAAGGACTACGACCCCTGCGATTTCTACGGCGGCGACCTCGCGGGCATCGAGGCGAAGCTGCCTTATTTAAAGGAACTCGGCGTGACCTGCCTCTATCTGAACCCCGTTTTCGAGGCGGCCTCCAACCACCGCTACAACACGGCAGACTACATGAAGGTCGACCCCATGCTCGGCGGGGAGGAGGCGCTCGCCTCCCTCGCGAAAGCCGCGAAGGAGCAGGGCATTTCGCTGATGCTCGACGGCGTGTTCTCCCACACGGGGGACGACAGCGTCTATTTCGACCGGCGCGGGGTCTACGCGGGGGACGGCGCGTACCGCACGAAGGATTCCCCTTACGCGAAATGGTACGACTTCGCCTCCTGGCCGGACAGCTACCGCTGCTGGTGGGGCTTTAAATCCCTGCCCGAGGTGAACGAGGACGAACCGGGTTACCGGGATTTTATCGGCAGGGTAATCGACCGTTACGCCCAGCTTGGCATCACCTCGTGGCGGCTCGATGTGGCGGACGAACTGCCGGATGGCTTTATCGAATTCCTCCGCCGCCGGCTGAAGCGCAGCGACCCCGACGGGATGCTGCTGGGCGAAGTCTGGGAGGATGCCTCCAACAAGGTGGATTACGGCATGCGCCGCGCCTTCGCCGACGGGCGCGAGCTTGACGGCGTCATGAACTATCCCTTCCGTGCGGCGCTCGTGGACTTCCTGCTCTACCGCATGGACGCGCGCGGGCTGTGTCTGCGCCTGAATTCCCTCCGGGAAAACTACCCCGCGCCCTTCTACGAGGCATGCCTCAACGTGCTGGGCACGCATGATACGGTGCGCATCTTCACGACGCTTTCCGGCGCGCCGCACAGGGACGCGCTCACGCGGCGGGAGCAGGCGGAATACGCGCCTACGCCGGACGCCGCCGCGCGCGGCCGCGCAAGGCAGATACTTGCCGCCATGGTGCAGATGGCATACCCCGGCGTGCCCTGCATCTATTACGGGGACGAGGTTGGCCTTTCCGGCATGGCGGACCCCTTCAACCGCGCGACTT
>DATMYG010000279.1:0-2741 GCA_035561055.1 Clostridia bacterium
GTTTATATGTATTTCTCTGAAAACTTGAATGTCCCTAAGTCCTATGGTAAACTGGGTTTATCGGGAAAGGCGGTGGCGGCATATGATCGTTTCCACAAAGGGCAGATACGCGCTGAGCGTGATGATGGACCTTGCCGAGCACAACACCGGCGAATACCTGCTCCTGATGGACATCGCCGCGCGGCAGGGCATTTCTGAAAAATACCTCGAAGGGATCATGTCCGTCTTAAGCAAAAACGGCCTCGTACTGTCCCTGCGCGGCAGGGGCGGCGGGTACATGCTTATAAAATCGCCCGAAGAATATACGGTAGGCAGCATATTGAAGCTGACCGAAGGCTCCCTCTCCCCCGTGTCCTGTACCGAGGGGCAGGGCGCGCAGTGCGCGCGTGCGTCGGAATGCCGCATGTTCCCCATGTGGGCAAAGCTCGACCGCATGATCGAGGAGTATTTCGAGGGCATCACCATCGCGGACCTCGTGCGCGAGGGCGGCGGGGGCAATTACGTCATTTAAGCGAAAATCGATTTTTCAAACGGAATCGCGGCGCTTGACAGGGCGGCCCTCGGGCGATAGAATAGCGTGATCCCGGCGGAAGGCCGGATGAATTCAGTTCGCCCCTTTTTATCGTTTTTGCCCCAAGCGAAGCCCGTTTTAACCACGCGGGCTTCGCGCATTTTTGGGACGACGCGCGGTTGTGTTTTCAAATGAGAAGTGTTATCATGCAGCGGTGAGGGAAATGGAATGATCCGGTATCGTTTGAAAATCAGCGGCATCGTGCAAGGCGTGGGCTTCCGCCCCTTTTTGTATCGCGAGGCCGCGCGCTTTTGCATCCGAGGTTTCGTCAGGAACACCAGCTACGGCGTATATGCCGAAATCGAGGGTGGGGAGGCCGCGTGCGCAGCGTTCATCGAGGCGATCCGGAGCGAGCCACCCCCGCTTGCGCGCGTCGTTTCCCTCGAGGCGGAACCGGCCGAGCCACGGGGGGACGAGGGCTTCGTCATCGTCGAAAGCGAGCCCGGCGCGCGCAGCGCGCTCGTCTCGCCGGACATCGGCATCTGCGACGCGTGCAGGGGAGAAATCTTCGACACGGAGGACAGGCGCTACCGCTATCCCTTCACCAACTGCACGGACTGCGGGCCGCGCTTTACGATCATACGGGATATCCCCTACGACAGGAAGAGCACCACGATGGCGCGCTTCATCCAGTGCCCGGACTGTCAGGCGGAATACGATAATCCGGCGCACCGCCGCTTCCACGCGCAGCCCAACGCCTGCCCGGTCTGCGGGCCGCGTCTCATTTTCCTCAGGGAAGGAAGGGAAATCGAGGGCGACCCGTTCGCGCTCTTCGACGCGGCGATCGCGCGCGGGGAAACCGTGGCCGTCAAGGGCCTCGGCGGCTTCCACCTCGCGTGCGACGCGAAAAACGAGGCGGCCGTCGCGCGGCTTCGCCGCAACAAGGCGCGCTATGAAAAACCCTTCGCCGTCATGATGCGGAACGCCGCGACCGTCCGGCGCTGCTGCGAGCTTTCCCAAGAGGAGGAAGCGCTCCTCACCTGCCGCAGGAAACCCATTGTGCTGCTTAAAAAGAAAGGCGGGGCCCTTGCGCCCTCCGTCGCGCCCGGGAACGCGCGGCTGGGCGTGATGCTGCCGTATACGCCGCTCCACTGCCTGTTGATGGAAAACCGGGAAGCGCTGGTGCTGACCTCCGGCAACGTGTCGGACCGGCCCATGGTCTTTCGGGACGAGGACGTACCGGCCGCCTTTGCGGGGCTCGCGGACGCGGTGCTGACGCATGAGCGCGGCATCGCCCGCCGCGTGGACGACAGCGTCATGATCGTATCCCGCGGCGCGGCGCGCTTTATCCGCCGCGCGCGCGGCTACGTGCCCGAGCCGATCCCCATCCGCGGCTCCGGCCGCGTCATACTCGCCGCGGGCGCGCAGCAGAAGAACGCCTTCTGCCTTGTCAAGGGGGGCAACGCCTTCGTTAGCGGCCATATCGGCGACCTGGACGACCCCGAGACCGAACGCAGCTACAAGGAGGAGATCACCTCCTTTCGGCTCATGTTCGACGCCGCGCCCGAGGCCGTCGCCTGCGACCTCCACCCGGACTACCTCGCGACGCGCTACGCCAAAAGCCTCGGGCTGCCCCTTGTCCCCGTGCAGCATCACAGGGCGCACTTCGCCTCCGTCCTCGCGGAGCACGGCATCCGGGGGAACGCGCTCGGCTTCATCTTCGACGGAACGGGCCTTGGCGACGACGGGCTCATCTGGGGCGGGGAGGCATTTTTCGGCAGCATCGCCGAAAGCGCGCGCGCCGGACATCTATTGCCCTTTCCCCTGCTCGGCGGGGACGCCGCCGCGCGCGAGCCCTGGCGTTGCGCGCTGGCGGTTGCCGAGATCGCCCTCGGAAGGAAGGAAGCGCTCGCCCTGCGCGAAAACCGCCGCGAAGCGGAAATCCTCCTTCGCGCGCGGGACGCGGGTGTCAACGCACCGCTTTCAACGAGCATGGGCAGGCTCTTCGACGCGATCGCCTCCCTCGCGGGCGTCCGGCAGACGACCTCCTACGAGGGCCAGGCCGCCGTGGAACTCGAGCAGGCGGCGGACGGGCAGGCCGAAGGAAGCTACCGCTTCGATATTCTGGACGAGGGCGGCATGCTCGTGTTCGACTGGCGCGCGCTCGTCGCGGATGCCGCGCGGGACGCGCGAAAGGGCGTGGGCGCGGGGACGATTTCCGCGCGCTTCC
>DATMYG010000280.1:0-6470 GCA_035561055.1 Clostridia bacterium
TTGTAACCGCGGCGTAACTGACCGCGGTTATAATTTCTCTCGATGAGTGCCAATATAACCATGGAAACCAGATTTTGCCCACAGGGCATTATAAAATCAAATGAGGGGGATCAATCATGAAATCCAGAAGCATCTTCAAAAAGCTGGCGGCGTTCGCCATCGTACTTGCGCTCGTGCTTTCCGTCGGCAGCGTGGCGCTGGCTTCTCCCGGCGGCGGCCCGAAGGTCACCGTGATTTTCAACCCGAACGGCGGAACGCTGGCGACTACCCAGATCCAGGTGGGAGTGGACTTCCATAACGGCCACAGCTACATCGAGTTCGACCTTCCGGACGGCGACGACTGTACCTTGGCCGGGCACGAGCTTTGCGGCTGGATCGTCGGCGGCGAGCACTACCGGCCCGGCGAGGAAGTCGACATGCGCGTGTCCAGGGTCGGCGACAGTTATCCCAATGTGATCGCCGTGGCCTGCTGGATCGACGTGGAAGAGCACTACATCCTGCATTATGACATCACGCTTCCCGTCACCGGCCAGCCCGCGGATCCCATCGACGAGACCGCATCTGCGCCCATCACGCCCAGCGCCGTGGTAACCATGCCGGGCTACTTCTTCTCCGGCTGGACCACGCCCCATTGGGTCAAGATCGCCGAAGAGGAGCAGGGCCATGGTCCGGATAGGCATATCGTGCGCGTCTATGAGGCAACTGTTTACGGTTTCTTCTGCGAAATGAAAGTCGAGCGTCAGGACGAGTACAGTCTGCTTTATAAGGGCTATGTCCCCGGCGTCGTCTTCTGGCCGAGCGATGTGGTCGGCTCCCCCACTCCGCCCACGATCGGCGGCGACCCGATCCTTACCGGCTATGACTTCATCGGCTGGACGCCCTATCCGCTCAACTGGGATAAGGCTGTCGTAACAGAGCGGACCGAGATCATTACACCGGAAAACAAGGCTCCGTACATGCTGATTACCACGACCTATACGCTCAGTGTCGAGGCGGTGTTCCAGGGTATCGTGCCGCCCGAGGTTCCGCTTGAGGCTCCCCAGACCGGCGATGGCAACGTGCTTGGTTACGCGCTGCTGCTTCTCGGGCTTGCCGCGGGGCTGACGAGCTTCGTGCTAATCCGCAGGAAGGCCAAATAAAAATACGCGCGTTTGAAAGAACGACGGGGCTTTCGCAATTGGGCGGAAGCCCCGTTCTTATACAAAACGCGCTGCTGCCACTGTCTGACAACAAAACGGAGCCGGTTGCCCGGCTCCCACTAACGTTCTTCAGAAGGGTTTTATTGTTTCGGCTCAGTCCGAAACGTAGGGCATCAGGGCGACCTGACGCGCGCGCTTGATGGCGATGGCGAGCTCACGCTGATGCTTGGCGCATACGCCGCTCATCCTGCGGGGCATGATCTTGCCGCGCTCGGTCGTAAACTTACGAAGCCGCGGCACGTCCTTGTAATCGATATGCTCAACCTTATCGGCGCAGAATTGGCAGACTTTGCGCCTGCCCTTGCGCGGGCGGGGCTTCATCTTACGCTCTTCCATGATGGATATCTCCTTTCACAAAATCATCGTGACGCCGCCGCCTTAGAAGGGAAGCTGGTCGTCGTCGATGTCGATGAATCCCTCGGGGGCCTGCTGCGGCGCGGGCTCGGGGCGGCTGTATTCGCCGCCGGGCGCGCCGGAGCCGTCCCTGCTGTCGCGGGGCGAGAGGAATTCGATCTCGTCCGCCACTACCTCGGTAACGTAACGCTTCGTGCCGTCCTTGGCATCGTAGGAACGCGTCTGCAGCTCTCCCACCACGGCGACCTTGCGGCCTTTGGCGAGGTAGCGCCCGCAGAGTTCCGCGAGCTGGCGCCAGGATACGACGTCGAAAAAGTCGCTCACGCGCTCGCCCTGCTGGTTCTGAAAGCGGCGCGAGACCGCGATGCGGAACGTGCATACGCTCGTCCCGCCCGTAGTCGTGCGGACGTCGGGATCCTTAACCAGGTTGCCAATCAAAAACACCTTGTTCATTGCATTACCAACCTTTCCTCAACCTGCGTTACGCGTCCTTGCGCACGACGAGATAGCGGATGACGGACTCGTCGTTGTTGAAGTTACGCTCGAGCTCACGGGGCAGCTCGGGCGCACCCGCGAACGTAACAAGAACGTAGGTGCCCTCGGTCTTGTAGTCGATGGGATAAGCAAGACGACGCCTGCCCCACTCGTCCACGCCGATGATCTCGCCGCCGTTGGCGGCAATAATGCCCGAGAACTTCTCGATGAGGGCCTTGAGAGCCTCATCCTCGAGCTCGGGCGCGATCACATACATAGCTTCGTATTTGTTCACGCATTTCACCTCCTTATGGTCTGATGGCGCCGCCTCAAAGGACGGCGCAAGAAGTACGTTAGCGTTCTATTATAACACGATGGTTTTACTGATGCAAGTCCGGTTTTGCGAGGCTCAGCGCGGCTTTTTGGCGACGATCAGGAACCGGTGCTCGAGGCTTTCCACCGCACCGCGCTCGTCGACCTCGCGCTGGAGCGCAAGCAACTCCCTGCGGCACGCGTCCACCGAGAAGCCCGGAAATTCCCACTCGATCACGCGCGCGAAATACACGAGCGCGCCGATGTCAAAAAAGCGCAGCTTTGGAAAATCTTCTTCTTTTTCAAGGAGCTCGAAGCCCGCTTTGGCAAACCTGGCGCTCTCGCGCGCGAGGTCGTGGCCGGGGTACGGGGGCTCGTATTCGGAAAGAAGCCTCGCCGAAAGCATCGCGTTGTTGCGCCCGCCCACCTGCTCCGTGATGAACACGCCGCCGGGCTTGAGCGTGCGGTAGACTTCATTTGCCCGATATGCGCCGTGTCGGTTCAAAATGAGGTCGAACCGCGCGTCCGGGAAGGGCAGGGGCTCGTGCTCCGGCTCGCACTTTGCAACCTCGACGCCCAACGGCGCGAGCTCGTTTTCGCAAAGCTCCACATTGGGCGGATACGATTCCGTAACCGCCGTCTTTTCATATGAATGGCGAAGCGAGAGCAGGAACTCTCCCCCGCCCGTGTCCATGTCGAGGATATCGTGCTCCGGCCGGAGGAAGCTTCGCACGGTCGCGTCGTAATCCCAGGGGAGCGCCTCCTCTTCCCAGCGGCCGTCCAGATGGGAAAAATCCCATCCTCCGAAGGGGAATTCCTCCTCGAAGCGCCACATATCGAGAAGCTGCTGTTCCGTCATCGTCTGCCTCCCGTACCGGCAGCGTCCGCCCCGGTCAATGCTGTGCGTTGAGTTTATCCTGCCCGAGGGAGAGCCGCCTTAACGCCTCATCCTTACCCAGCAGGTATGCGATCTCGATCGCGCCGCCCGGCGTCACGGCTTTGCCCGCGAGCGCGATGCGCACCGGCCACAGCAGCGTGCCGTTCTTCATGGCCTTCTCTTCCGCCATACCGAGGAGCGTCCCGTGCAGCGCCTCCTCCGTCCACTCGGGCAGCGCGGCAAGCGCGGGGATCACCATGGCGAGTACGGCTTTGCTTACCTCGGCGTCCGTCTTCGACTTCTTGTTCGTATAAAGCTCAATGTCGTACCCTTCGTCGAGCTTCACGAGGAAGTCCACCATCTCCGGCAGCTGGCCGAAGACCTCGGTGCGGGGCTGGAGGATGCGGCAGAGCACATCCCTGTCCATTTTGGCGATGTCGGCCTTCTCGTACCACGGCAGCGCCTCGTTCGTATACTGCGCAGGCGTCAGCCGCCTGATGTATTCCGCATTCATCCAGGTGAGCTTCGCCACGTCGAAAATCGCGGGCGATTTGCTCAGCCCCTTCAACGAAAACGCCTCGACAAGCTCGCCGAGCGTGAAAAACTCGCGCTCGTCCCCGGGGTTCCAGCCCAAAAGCGCCACATAGTTGAGCAGGGCGTCCTTGAGGTAGCCCTTGGCGAGATAATCCTCGTAGTACGCGTCGCCCGTGCGCTTACTAAGTTTGTGCGTGGCGTCGCGCATGATGTTGGTCAAATGGATATACACGGGCTTCTCCCAGCCGAACGCGTCATACAGTAGATTGTACTTCGGCGTGGAGGCAAGGTACTCGTTGCCGCGTATGACGTGGGTGATGGCCATGGTGTGGTCGTCCACGACGTTGGCGAAGTTGTAGGTGGGCATGCCGTCGGCCTTGATGAGGATCTGGTCGTCGAGGTCGGCGCAGTCCACGGCAATGCGGCCGTAGATGAGGTCGTCGAAGGACGCCTCGCCGCGCTCCGGCACGTTCTGGCGGATGACGCAGGGCACGCCCGCGTCAAGCTTCGCTTGAATCTCCTCTTTCGACAGATGCAGGCAGTGCTTGTCGTATTTGTAGGTTTCGCCCTTTGCCGCCGCCTCCTCGCGGCGCGCGTCGAGCTCCTCGTTCGCGCAGAAACAGTAATAGGCATGGCCCTTCTCGACGAGCTGCCTGGCGTAGGGCAGGTACATGTCCTTCCTCTCGCTCTGCACGTAGGGGCCGTAGTCGCCGCCGACGTCCGGGCCCTCGTCCCAGTCGAGACCGATGCCTTTCAATGTGCGGTAGATAACCTCGGTCGCCCCTTCGACGTAGCGATTCTGGTCGGTATCCTCGATGCGAAGGATGTAGGTGCCCCCGTTCTGCCGCGTGAACAGGTATGTGTAGAGCGCCGTGCGCATTCCGCCCAGGTGCATGTACCCGGTGGGGCTCGGCGCGAAGCGGGTTCTGACTTTCATGGTGTTCCTCCCTTATCGGATAGCGGGCGGATGATATCCGCTCCTACAATCGTGTATCCAAAATAGTTATTCACTATTTGCCATTAGCTATTAGCCGGTCTATAACTGTCCTTGAGCCCGACCGCCCTGTTGAATACCGGCTTTTCTTCGGTGTGCTCCAGATCCGCGCAGAAATATCCCGTACGGATGAACTGGAAACGTTCGCCTGGCGCGGCTTTGGCAAGCGCCGGTTCGACGTAGCCATGCAGCACCTTGAGCGAATCCGGGTTGAGGCGCTCGATAAAGTCCTTTTCTTCGCCCTCGTCCTCGTCGAGAAGGAGCGGTTCGTACAGGCGGAATTCCGCCGGGACCGCGTCGGCGGCCGAGAGCCAGTGCAGCGTGCCCTTGACCTTCCTTTCGCACTCGCCCGAGCGCGTTTCCGGGTCGTAGGTGCAATAGACCGTCGTCACATTGCCCGCTTCGTCGGTTTCGTAGCGCGTGCAGGCGACGATGTATGCGCCCTTGAGGCGCACCTCGCCCCCGGGCTTGAGGCGGAAATACTTCTTGGGCGGGTCGATGGCGAAATCCTCGCGCTCGATGTAAAGCTCCCGCCCGAAGCGAACGCTGCGCGCCCCCGCCCCGGGGCAATCCGGCAGGTTCTCGAGCTCCACCTCGTGGAATTCATCCTCGCCCATGTTTTCGAGGACGAGGCGTATGGGGTCGAGTACGGCGACATGGCGGAACGCGCGCGCGTTGAGGTCCTCCCTCAGGCAGTGCTCGAGCATGGCCGTATCCACAACGGAATCCGCCTTGGCGATGCCCGCGCGGTTAAGGAAATCACGGATGGCCTCGGGCGTGTAGCCGCGGCGGCGGAGGCCGCACAGAGTCGGCATGCGCGGGTCGTCCCAACCCGCGACGTGCCCTTCCTCGACGAGGCGGCGAAGGAGGCGCTTGCTCATGACGGTGTTGGTCAGATTGAGCCTTGCGAATTCGATCTGCCTCGGGCGCGGGTCGAAGCCGCAATGTTCGGTCACCCAGTCGTACAGCGGCCTATGCGCCTCATATTCGAGGGAACAGAGCGAGTGCGTCACGCCCTCGATGGCGTCCTGTATCGGGTGGGCGAAGTCGTACATCGGGTAGATGCACCAGGTGTCGCCCGTATGATGATGCGTGAAGTGGCGGATTCTATAAATCGCGGGGTCGCGCATGTTGATGTTGGGCGAGGCCATGTCTATTTTCGCGCGAAGAGTCCGCGCGCCGTCCTCGAACTCTCCGTCCCGCATCCTGGTAAACAAATCGAGGTTCTCCTCGGCGCTCCTGTCGCGGTACGGCGAGTTGCGCCCCGGCTCGGTCAATGTTCCGCGGTATTCGCGTACCTCGTCCTTTGAAAGGTCGTCCACATACGCGAGCCCCTTTTTGATGAGCGCTACCGCCAGATCGAAGCACTGGCCGAAATAGTCGCTGCCAAAGCACAGCTTGTCCCACTGGAAGCCGAGCCAGCGGATGTCCTGCTCGATCGCCTCGACGTACTCCACATCCTCCTTGGCGGGGTTGGTGTCGTCGTAGCGCAGATTGCATGTGCCGCCGAATGTTTCGGCCATGGAAAAGTCGATGAAGAGCGCCTTCGCGTGGCCGATGTGCAAATAGCCGTTCGGCTCGGGCGGGAAGCGCGTGCGGATATGCGTCAGGCCCCTTTCGGCGATGTCCTGTTCGATGAACTCCTCAATGAAATTTTTTGCCGCCGCGTTTTCCTCCATGCCCGTCGCATCCTTTCTATCGGAATCCACACTATTATCCTTAATAT
>DATMYG010000281.1:0-17961 GCA_035561055.1 Clostridia bacterium
AGGTATCCTCGCACAGCGGGAACCATTTTCCCCTGTATCCCGCGGGCTCGAGTATTTCGATGCCGCGTATGGGAAGCCCCGCGATGCGGCGGATAACGCTGAGCCTCCGGCTTTCGATTAGGGAGCGCGCGATGGTCGAGAGGATGACGAAGGCGATAAAAAACACAAACAGGTACCGCATGACGGACGCGGCGACGGAATAAGCCGTTTCGTTCATGGCGATACCTCCGGAACATTCTTCGCTTATTTTACCATAAGCATAGCAGTTTGTCCTTTCAGCTTTTCGTAAACAAAGATGTCAAAAGAAAACGGCATGGCCGAAACCGTTCGGTCATGCCGGTAATCCTGAAGCGGCTTGTATGGCGACGTTTTTTAGAGGAGGGGCGAGCTTAAAAGCTCGATCTTTGTTTTTTCAAGATGCGTGCGCAGCACCGCGCTCGCAAGCACCACGTCGTGGTTTTTGCACGCGCCGATCAGCGCCCGGTGCTCCGCGATGGACTTGATGCGCTCCATCTCCTTTTGCGTATAGAAGGGGTGCAGGTAACGGTCGACGTTTGCGTGCAGCTGGTCGATCATGGCGAGCGCAATCTGGTTGTCCGAGGGGGTATAGAGCGCGAAGTGGAGCTTGAGGTTGAGATAATCGAAGTTCTTGGTTTCCTGTTCCTCGCTGAACGCGTTGAGGTAGAATTCCGCCTTCTCAATATCCTGCTCGGTGATGAAGCCGATGGCGGAATTCAACGTGCCGACCTCGAGCATGATACGCGTGTCCATGACGTTTTCCATCTCGTGCCGGGAAAGCTTCGTTACGACCGCGCCCCTGTTTGGATAAATGCGCACAAGGCCCTGCGCCTCAAGCTGACGGAAGGCTTCGCGAACGGGAATATGGCTGACACTGAGCGCGGCGGAGATTTCATCCTGCCTGAGCGGCATGTCCCCGGGCAGCACGCCGCGGACGATCGCCGTGCGCAGCACCTGAAAGACCCAGTCGCGGGCGGCCATGGAGCGGGGCTGCATCTCTTGCGCAATGCTTGTTAGTTCCATATTCCCACCTGCTTTCGTATACGACTCTGGCATAATTTTAGCTAATGGGAAAGAAACAGTCAAGCGTTATATGGGATGAAGGCGCAGGCGTGTCAGGCCGCGCCGTCGTCGAACTCGGAATCCTCCAGCTCGATCTCCTGCCCGGCCGACGGCCAGAGCTGGCTGAAGGAGAACACCGTAATGGGGACGCGCGTGGTGGAGGGTCCCGTTACCTTCTTTCCATTGATGACAAGCTCGGGATGCTCGGGTATGACGTAATACGTATACGTGCCGAAAAAGGCCTCCGTATCTTCATACGAGACGCGCCCGAACTTGCCGCTCCACTGTTTGACCAGCTGCGTCAGGCCGTCCTTATCGATTCTATAAAGCTTGTAAACCGTCGTCTCCTGGGACGCGATAAAGCTGATGAGCGGCTGTCCCCTCTCGGAGAGCATCACGCTGAAGTTGCGTGCTGCGGCCGGAACCGCCCAGTAGGAGGTGACGGCGTCCGGCTCCGTGCCAACGGCGAACACCTCCGTAACGACGCTCTCCGAGGGTGTGAAGGCGTTTGCGAGCACGGCTGCATGGCTGTTTTTCATCGTGTAGCCGTCGAGCCTGATTTCGACGATGCCCTCGGGCACGCTGAATTCCCGCCTTTGCAGCTCGGGATACAAATAAGTATAGACTTCGGAAAGCATCAGCGCGGGGTAATTGCCGCCCGTCGCCTCGGAAGGCAGCGCGCCGTCCGCGGAGGAATCGTATCCCATCCACATGCACGCCGAATAATCCGGGCTGTACGCCGCCATCCAGGCATCCCGGTTGCCATCCCCTTCGCCCACGGTGCCGGTCTTTCCTGCAAGCCCAAGGTTAAGCGCGCCGAGGCGTTTCCCCGTCCCTTCGCTGATTGCGCTTTGCAGCATGGAGGTCAAAATGTATGCGTTTTGCTCGCTCATGACGCGCACGCGCTCGTTGTAGTGCGAATAGACGACGTTGCCCGCGTTGTCGGTGATGGCGCGCACGAGATAGGGCGCCTCGTATGTGCCGCCCGCGGAGAAGGCGGCGTACGCGCCCGCCATCTGCAGCGGGGAAACACCGTAGGCAAATCCACCCAGCGCAAGGGTAAGGGAATTATCCTCCTCGTCGAACTCGACGCCGAGCATCGAGGCAAACGCCTTGCAGCGGTCGACCCCGATGTCGTTCATCAGCTTGACCGCGGGCACGTTGAGGGAACGCTTGACCGCCTCGCGCAGCATCACCCAGCCATAATACTTATCGGCGAAATTGCGCGGCGAATAGCCCGAGAAATCCGTGCGCTCGTCGAGCATGCTCGACGCCGCGGTGTATCCGCCTACCTCGAGAGCCGGGCCGTATACGATAATGGGCTTGATGACGGAGCCGGGCTGCCTGCGGATGTCCGTCGCCCGGTTGAAAGCGGCCGCCGCATCCACGCTGCGCCCGCCGACCAGCGCCGCCACGGAAGAATCCGATACGCGCACCACCGCGAGCGCGCCTTCGCAGTCCTCCGATGGGAAAAGCTCGCCTTCGCGGAACAAATCCTCGCACCGGGTCTGCAGCGCGGCGTCGGCGCAGGTATAGATACGGTACCCCTTCGTAAGCAGGGTCTCGATATCACAGCCGAGCACGCCGGCGGCTTCTTCCAGCGCGGCGTTAACGTAATAGCCGCGCTTCTGCTGCGTTTCCGCAACGATGGTCAGCGGCTCCGCACAGGCGGCGTCGCGCGTCGCCTCGTCGATGTAGCCGTAGTTGCACATAAGGGTGATGACGAGGTTGCGCCTGTTGCGCGATGCCTCCGGCGCAATGTGTGGGGAGTACCTCGCGGGCGCTTTTAATATGCCCGCGAGCGTTGCCCCTTGCGCAAGGGTCAGCTCGCTCGCGTGTACGCCGAAATAGCCCATCGCCGCCGCCTCGACGCCATAGTATCCCCTGCCGAAATTGTTGTAGTTCAGATACATTTCGAGAATTTCGGCTTTGGTGAACTGCTGCTCCATCTGGTAAGCGAGCACCGCTTCCTCGAGCTTTCTCGACATGGTCTTTTCCGTACTCAGATGGGTCCATTTGATGAGCTGCTGCGTGATGGTGGACGCGCCCTGCACGTAGCTGCCGGCCTTGATGTCCTGCCACGCAGCACCGAAGATTCGGATGATGTCGATGCCGGGATGCTCGTAGTACCGGTTGTCCTCGGCGGAAATGACGGCCTGTTGTAGATGCAGGGGGATTTGGTCGAGAGGAACCCAGACGCGGTCCTCGCCCGCGTCAAGCCGCGTCAGTTCCGTGCCGTTTTCATCATAGATGATAAGCGTCTGCGGCACGCCGAGTATCTTCGACGCGTCGAACGTGCGCCAGGCATCGAGGCTGAGTATCTTGACGGCAAAAAAAAGAACGAAGGCCGTGACGAGCAGCGTCGCCGCCAGCAGCAGCGCCCTGATGATTTTGCCGAATATGCTCTTTTTTTTAACCGCGCGCTTCATCGTTCGCCTCCGGGTGTTAGCTTTGCCCGGACGGCGCGAGTTCATGCCTATCTTTTAGGAATAATATGGTTTTTAACCCGTTCAACGTAAATCTTCTGACAGAGCCAATACAGCAGATCGAACAGCGCGAAGCCGACTTCCAGCGCCGGGATGAGAAGCCACGGCGGCACGGGAAGCGCACCGAGAAGCGCTTTCACATCGACATACAACACATAAATGGACGCGACCAGACCGAGCGCCGCAACGATATTGCAGTAAAGCATGCAGAGGAAGAAGCGAAGGAGCTTATCCTCCGTGCGCTTGTCGAACCATGTGCGAAAAATGCCGTAATGGCCCAGAAGCCCGACATATGGGATCAGGTACAGCTTGTCCGGAAGGATCAGGAAGCCCAACAGCCCCGTCGCCGCGAACGAAAGCACCGCCGCGCCGTACGCCTCCTGCTCCGCGAGCATGTAGACGAAAACGGAGGAAAGGAAATAGAACGCGAGTTTGAGCGTGGGCAGCGTCGAGGACGCGTAGAGGGAAAGCACGCTCAGCGCCGTACACATCGCACCGATTGTAATCAGCTTCGCAGGATTGAGCTTACGCATAACGCTCCCTCAACAACAGCGGATCAGATCGCCGCCCATGCACTCGCAGCAGCAGTCCGCACAGATGAGGCCGCTGCACACGTCACAACCGGAACAGGTCCGCGCGCTCCCTCCATAAGTTGTACGCGCGTAGGGGCTGCCCGTATTCTGCACAGTCCTGTACGCCTGCGCGTATTCCTGATTGCCTGGTTCCTGAAAATATGCGCGGCTGATATAGTCCCTCGCCCTGTCGTACCATCCCTCGCGCAGGCTGACGATGCCGTAGAGATAGTACCATTCGGCATTACGCGTCTGGATCGAATCGAGCGCGCGCTTGGCTCCCTCAAGATCGTTCGCGTTAATGAGCGCGCGCACGCGCGCGAAGTCCGCCGCGTTCGGGCCGGAGTACGAGCCGCCCTGTCCGCTGTATCCGGCGTCGGAATATCCCGTAGAACCCCCGTTCGCCGAGGCGGCGCTCCGTTTGGTGATTAGGTCGTACGCCTCGTTGATCTCCTTGAGGCGCTCGTCCGCAAGCGATTTGAGCGAGGGGTCCTGATATTTATCGGGATGATACCTCTTGACCAGCGCGAGATATGCGGCGCGGATTTCCTCCTGCGATGCGTCCCTGCTTACGCCGAGTACCTTATACGGATCCATGCGTCGTCTCCCCTTTGAGCGCGCGCTGCGTTCTTGCAGCACAGCCCGTCAGCATAATATTATCGAGGATTTCGGCGTTGGATGCAAGCCTGAGCAACTCATACGCCGCAATCGCCTCGTTGAGCGAATAATACAAAAGAAAGGAAGCGCGTTCCCGGTCCGCGCCGGAAGCGAGGAACGCGTTGTAGTTGCCCCGCTTCGCATCGCGCGCGCGATCCTCCCACGCGTCGATCAGGTAAATCCACTTGCCCAGGTTGTAGCCCAGCGCTTTCATAGCAGGGCGTATGGAGTCCAGATCTTTTGAAAAATAGTCGAAGCAGCGCTTGAGCGTACCCCCGAAGGCGTCCGCCGGCGCGTCGAGCGCGTCGCAACGCGCCGTCTCCAGCTCAGCGAGCTGCGCAAGCCCTTCCGCGATGATTTCGTCAAGCTCCGGCCGCTTCTCGCGCGCCTTGCCATGCGCCGTGCGAAGCAGCAGCCTTCCTCCTGCGGCCTTGGGGGAGCGCTCGTCGCGCGCGTCGTCCCCAAGCTTATGCCATGCGAGGATCACGTTCAGGTCGGCGGCGGCGGCGAGCTGCTCGTTCGCGGGCATAACGGGTTCCTTCTTTCTCAAGGGTTTATACGCGCACCTGTGCGGCGCGCAGACATCCCCTTCGCGATACAGGCCTGAAAGGAGGATTGCCGCAAACACGCAGTCGTAATTCAAAAAGAGCCTCGCGGCCTCGCCATAGCTTTGGCCGATGGCGCGGCAGAGCCCGCAGTAATAGGCGCGATACCGCGTCAGCTCGCGTACCCTCAGCTCGTCCTTTTCCGGCGTCACATAACCAAACACAACGCTTTGCCCAATCCTTTCGCTGATGTATTGTAACACATTATTCCATAAAGGCAAAGAGTCGGCTGTTTGCGCCGCTTTTTTGGCCGCCTGAAGAATCGATTAAATATTTCTCGCTAAAAATTGGTCAGGGGACTTCAAAAATCATTTTGACTTTGTTACAATATACAGAGTAAATGCCGTAATACGGCAAATTTGGATTGGAGGATTCAAAACCAATGAAAAAGATCGCTGCGATTCTGCTTGCGCTTCTTATGGTGGCGACGCTGTTCACCGCCTGCGGCAAGAAGGAGACCTACGAGATCGCTTTGGTGACGGACGTCGGCAACATCGATGACAAGAGCTTCAACGAAGGCACCTGGCACGGCGTTGAGGAGTATGCCACCGAGAACAGCAAGACCTACGCGTACTACAGGCCTTCCGAGGACAGTCAGGCCGCGCGCGTTGAGACCATCGGCACCGCCATCGAAAACGGCGCCAAGGTCGTCGTCTGCCCCGGCTTCCTGTTTGAAACCGCCCTCTACGAGGTTCAGGAGCAGTATCCCGAAGTGATGTTCCTGCTCATCGACGGCCAGCCCAATGACGGCGACTATACGCACGAAGGCGGCATGCCCATCTACAAGACCGCGGCCAACGTGCACTGCATCCTTTATCAGGAGGAGCAGGCCGGCTACTTCGCGGGCTACGCGGCCGTTATGGACGGTTATCGCAACCTCGGCTTCCTCGGCGGCATGGCCGTTCCCGCGGTCGTCCGTTACGGCTACGGCTTCGTGCAGGGCGTCGAGGCCGCTGCCGCCGCTCTCGGCCTCGCCGCGGGCGATGTGAACATCAAGTACTGGTACAGCGGCGTGTTCGCGCCCAGCGATGAAATCAAGGTCAAGATGGCCGGTTGGTATTCCGAAGGCACGGAAGTCATCTTCGCCTGCGGCGGCGGCATCTACATTTCCGCTCTGGCCGCTGCTGAGGAAGGCAACGGCAAGGTCATCGGCGTCGACGTCGACCAGTCCGCCGAGAGCGAACTGATCATCACCTCCGCCATGAAGTACCTGACCCAGTCCGTGAAGATCGCCCTGGGCGAACTGTATGCCAACAACGGCACTTGGACCGAGGCCAACGGCGGTCAGACCGCCATCCTCGGCGCCGCTCAGGAGTGCGTGGGTCTTCCGACCGCCGAAGGCACCTGGAGGTTCTCCACCTTCACCGTGGAGGAGTATCAGGCTCTGTTCGAGAAGATCAAGAGCGGCGAGATCGTCGTGGACAACAGCTCCGATCCCGCCGTAAAGCCCACAGCCACGATCTGCACCGTCGATTATCAGGAGTAACAAGGACATACGCCGACAAGCGAAGGGGCCTGGGAATGTTCCCGGGCCCCAGATTTAATAGAATCATACCATCGACCTTTTCTTCATATCTGCGGCACGAAGGGAGTATCCCTATGAGCGAATATGTAATAGAGATGCTGAACATCACCAAGGATTTCCCCGGCATCCGGGCGAACGATAACATCTCGCTCCAACTCAGACAGGGCGAGATCCACGCACTGCTCGGCGAGAACGGCGCGGGCAAATCCACGCTTATGAGCGTGTTGTTCGGCCTTTACCAGCCCGATTCGGGCGTTATCAAGAAGAACGGCGCAGTCGTGAGGATCAACGACCCAAACGACGCGAACCAGCTTCGCATAGGCATGGTACACCAGCATTTCAAGCTGGTGGAAATTTTCACCGTACTCGAAAACATCATCCTCGGCGTAGAGCCGACCAAATCCGGCTTTCTGGACAAGGCCGTCGCGCGCAAAACCGTGGTGGACTTGAGCGAGCGCTACGGGCTGCGCGTCGACCCGGACGCGGTCATCGAGAATATTTCGGTCGGAATGCAGCAGCGCGTGGAGATCCTCAAGATGCTCTACCGCGATAACGAAATATTAATCTTCGACGAGCCTACTGCGGTGCTTACTCCGCAGGAGATCGACGAACTGATGGAGATCATGCGCGGCTTCACAAGGGAAGGCAAGTCGATCCTCTTCATCACCCACAAGCTGAACGAGATCATGGCCGTCGCCGACCGCTGTACGGTGCTTAGGAAGGGCAAGTGCATCGGCACGGTGAATATATCCGAAACGAATAAGGAAGAGCTCTCGCGCATGATGGTCGGCAGGAATGTCAGCTTCAGCATCGAGAAGAACGAAGCCAAGCTCGGCGACGTCTTGCTCGAGGTGAACGGCGTAACTGTCCCGTCGAAAATCCACAGGAACAACGCGGTCAAGAACGTATCCTTCCATGTGCGCGGGGGCGAGATCGTCTGCCTCGCGGGCATCGAAGGCAACGGGCAGACCGAGTTCGTGCACGCGCTCACGGGGCTTGAGAAACCGAGCGCGGGGAGCATCTCGCTGTGCGGGAAGGACATCACCCGCGCACCCATCCGGCAACGCTCGAAGCTCGGCATGAGCCATATACCCGAGGACAGGCACAAGCACGGACTGATCCTCGACTTCACGCTCGGGGAAAATCTCGTGCTGCAGCGCTACTGGCAAAAGGATTTTCAGACCCGCGGCTTCCTCCGCAAGGACGAGGTCAGGAAATACGCCGAGAAGCTCATCGCCCAGTACGACATCCGTAGCGGGCAAGGCCCTGCGACGGTCGCGCGCAGCATGTCGGGCGGCAACCAGCAAAAGGCGATCGTGGCCCGCGAAATAGATAAGAACCCCCGCCTGCTCGTCGCCGTGCAGCCGACGCGCGGGCTCGACGTGGGAGCAATCGAGTACATCCACAAGCAGCTCGTCGCCGAACGCGACGCGGGCGCGGCGGTGCTGCTGATTTCCCTCGAGCTCGACGAAGTTATGGACATCAGCGACCGCATCCTCGTCATGTACGAGGGCGAGCTGGTGGGCGAGCTCGACCCCAAAGCTTCGAGCGTGCAGGAGCTAGGGCTGTACATGGCGGGCGCAAAACGCACGAAAGTAAACCCCGTGGGACAAGCGAGGTGATACGGATGACTTACTTCAAGAAACTGACGAAAAGCAGGGGCTTCACGAGTTTTATGGCTTCCCTCGCGTCCATCGTCGTGGGCCTGATCGTGGGCATGATCGTGCTGCTCTTTTTCGACGCGTCGCACGCCTTCTCCGGCATGGGCAAGATCATCGTGACGGGACTGTCGGGACTGCCTAAGTTGGCGAAGGTGCTCTATCAGGCGGCTCCGCTCATCATGACGGGCCTCTCGGTCGGCTTCGCGTTCAAAACGGGACTGTTCAATATCGGCGCATCCGGTCAGTACACGCTGGGCGCGTTCTTCGCGATCGTGTGCGCGATGGTATTCAAGCTTCCCTGGTACGTATCGCTGCTCGCGTCGATGATCGGCGGGGCCATCTGGGGTGCGATTCCCGGCGTCTGCAAGGCGTTCTTCAACGTTAACGAGGTCATCACCTCCATCATGTTCAACTGGATCGGCCTGTTCGGGGTCAACCTCGCGTTCAGCAACATGACGGGGTATCTGGATGTGGGTAACCGCACGCTCCCGATTACCTCCGCATACATCATCCCCAAGCTCGGACTCGACAAGCTCTTCAAATCGCCCTACATGAATTTCAGCATCTTCATCGCGGTAATCTGCGCCGTGATCATCTGGATCGTGCTCACCAAGACCACCTTCGGGTACGAGCTGCGCGCATGCGGCTATAACCGCAGCGCAAGCGTGTACGCCGGCATCAATGCCAAGCGCAACATCGTCCTTTCCATGCTCATCGCGGGCGCGCTCTCCGGCATAGCCGGCGGTATTTTCTATCTGCACGGAGCGTCGCAATACACCATTGAAAAAGCAATACTTACGATGGGCTACAACGGCATCCCCGTGGCGCTGCTGGCGACCTCCCACCCGCTGGGCACGATATTCAGCGCGCTGTTCATCTCCTACATACAGGTCGGCGGCGAGGCGATGCAGCCCGTGTTCGTGACGGAGATCATCGACATTATCGTCGCGGTGATCATCTACCTCGCGGCGTTCGCGCTCCTAATGCGCGGCATCATCGGCAGGTTCATCAAGGCGGACGGCGGCAATGTGAACGCCGAACCGGAGCAGGGCGCGCCGGGAATCGCACAGGAAAATCCCGCAAAGGAGGGCAACGCACAATGAGCTTCGAAATCAAGCTGATCGCGGATATACTCAGCGCGACCATCCTCTTTGCGGTACCGCTGCTGCTCGTCGCCCTGGGCGGCATGTTCTCGGAGCGCAGCGGCGTCGTCAACATCGCGCTCGAAGGCATCATGCTCATCGGCGCGCTTGCGGGAACTTTAACGCTGCGCGGGCTGAACCTCGGCGCGTTCGGCCCCGCCCATCCCCAGCTTGGCATGCTGATCGCAATTCTTGTTTCCGCGCTGTGCGGGAGCGTCTTCTCGCTGCTGCTCGCCTTCGCCTCGATCAACCTCAGGGCGGATCAGACCATCGGCGGAACAGCACTCAACATGCTCGCCCCCGCCCTCGCCATCGTCATGACCTGGGCGATTCAGGGTCAGGGACAGACGACGATCCTTTTGCCCAACTGGATCCGCATCACGCCGGCGGCACTCGGCATCGCGGAAAATGCGGACAGCTTCTTCCAATATCTCGCGTTCAAAAGCTTCTACCTGACCTTCCCCGCGGCGATCGTCCTGTTCGTTGTGGGCACGGTGTTGCTTTACAAAACGCGATTCGGTTTGCGCTTGCGCTCCTGCGGCGAACATCCGCAGGCGGCGGATTCCGTGGGCATCAATGTGTACCGGATGCGCTACGCTGGCGTGGCAATCTCGGGCATACTCGGCGGCATCGGCGGCCTCGCGTACACGGTTGCGGCAGGCTCGGCCTTCCAGTCCACCGTCATGGGTTACGGCTTCCTCGCCCTCGCTGTGATGATTTTCGGCAACTGGAAACCCTTTAATATCCTCGGCGCGGCCGTATTTTTCGCGCTCTTCAAGGTGATCAGCTCCATGAGCGCGAGCATCCCGTTTCTGCCGAGCTTCTCGAACATCAAATCGAGCGAATACATCTACCTGATGCTTCCCTACATCGTCACGATGGTAATTTTAGTTCTGACCTCCAAGAAATCCAGGCAGCCCAAGGCCGAGGGCATCCCCTATGACAAGGGAGAAAGATAGGATGGCGAAGCTCTACTACCGTTATGGCGCGATGAGCTCAAGCAAAACGGCCAACGCCATCATGGTGAAATACAACTATGCCGAGCGCGGGCAGAACGCGCTGCTCGTCAAACCCCGTGTGGATCTGCGCGATGGGCTGCACACGATCAAGTCCCGCTCCAGCCTTTGCGAAGAATGCGTACTGTTCGACGAGATCGACATTGAGGCCGTTAAGGCGCACCGGTACGATTGCATCATCGTCGACGAGGCGCAATTCCTGACCAAGGAAGAGGTTCTCTTGCTGACGGATGTGGTCGATCTCTACAACGTGCCCGTCATCTGCTACGGCCTGCGTGCGGATTTTTCGGGCAACTTCTTTCCCGGCAGCCAATGGCTGATGGCTTGGGCGGACACCATCGAGGAGATCAAGACCATCTGCTGGTGCGGGCGCAAGGCCATCTGCAACGCGCGGCTGGACGGAAAGGGCGGTATCACCAAGGTCGGCGAGCAGGTCGTGCTCGGCGCCGACGACAAGTACATAAGCCTGTGCAGGAAGCACTGGCGCGAGGGCGACCCCGGGCCGGGACTGCGCAGGGAGGATGAAAAAGAAAAGGACTGAACATTCATGAGATTTTATGTCGCAAGCGGGCTTGAGAACCAGGAAAGGGTCAGGCTCGTTATCGAAAGGATCTGCACGCGCGGCCATACCATGGCATACGACTGGACAACCCACGGGGATGTGCGCTGCAAGGGTGAGGAGGTGCTCATTACGATTGCGGGGAACGAAACATTCGCGGTAATCGACGCGAGTTTCGTTTTGATCCTGCTGCCCGGCGGGCGCGGCACACATACGGAACTTGGCCTCGCGCTTGCGAGCCGCTCGAACAAACGCATCGTCCTCTGGTCCGAGACGGGCGAGGAATTCGGCAGCAACGAGAAGACCTGCGCGTTTTACCATCACAGCGCCGTCGAGCGGCTGCACTGCGGCTTCGACGAGCTTCTGGCCTTCATCGATGCGATTTAGCCCGCCAATGAAAACAAGGAACACGAAAAAGGAGCCGAAACCGGCTCCTTCCTTTTATCTTCAGGTCTATCAACCTTTGTCGCCGCCGAAGATTTTAGCGAAGAACGCGCCTACCGAGGAAAAGAAGGTCTTGATGCTTTCCCCGATTTTTGTGAAGGTTTCCGCCGCCTTGCCGGCCTTGTCCACGGTTTCCGCAAGGTTGATGAGCTTCTGGCGCAGTTCGTCCACGTCGAGCTTCTCGAGGCTCCTGCAGAGCTTAAGGAGCTGCTCGACCTGCGCGTCCGTGATGACGACTTTATATTCCGCGGCGATCCGCCTGATCTCGGAGCGTACTTCGTCGTCCGTCATGGTCTGGGTCTGGTCGAGTATCTTCTTGAGCTCGTTGACGATTTCGGTGGCTTCCTCGCTGCCGATATACTCGGCAAGATCGCCCGTGGTGATGAGTTCCTCAACGCCGACGGACTTGGCAAGCTCGGAAAGCGACTGGCCCGTGATATCCTCGTATGCCTTGTAAATGCCCGTAAGCGCCGCCGTGCCCGAAACCGGGAAGGGCGCGCTGACCATGACTTTCGCGTCCGTAATACCTGCCGTCATGAGGGCGTTGGTGTACATTTCGGACGTGCACCAGTTGATGTTCTTGGTAGTGATATCGAGGCCGGAGCTTTCCGCGCCGATGACGATGTACACGCAGGAAAGCGCCACGCTGCCGATCTTACCCTCCGGAGCGATGCCTTCGAGATATTCGCGCTCGTTCTCGTTGGT
This sequence comes from Clostridia bacterium, assembly GCA_035561055.1. Lineage (GTDB taxonomy): Bacteria > Bacillota > Clostridia > Christensenellales > CAG-138 > Phil1. The sequence continues at coordinate 12,453 of DATMYG010000281.1, forward strand.
GACGACGATTTCGGGCACGTCCCCTTCGGCGATGCCGAAGTCCGCGTAGATCTGTGCCTTCTGCTCGTCCGTCAGATCCGCGCCGATCGTCACGCGCGCGTCCCCTTCTTCATATGCGAGTGCCGTTGTGGCAAAACCGCCGATGATCATTGCCGCGCACAGGAATGCGGCAACCAGCTTTTTCATTTCAAACAACCTCCGTTCCCATCCATGTGGGGTTCATTTATTGAGATTATACCACTTCCGGCGCTTTTTATCTTGAACGTTATGTTAATATTCGGTTATCCGCCCAGCCGACGATGCCGTTCGCCTTAATGAGACTTCGCTTTTCTCCAATTTCCAGCAGCTTCACCCGATCCTCCGTGCGAAGGGGCGGCATATAGTCCGTATAATCGTCGGAGCACAGCTTCCCTTCGACTTCGTACAGTTTGTTCTTGGGTATTTCGAGGAGCTTGCCGGTGAACAGCACGCGGCAGAGGGTGTTTTCCCCGCGTTCCTCGACAAACTCCACCTCCCTGTGATTCCACGCGACGGCGGCGGGAAAAAGTGATCCCGCCTGATCGCCACGCACGACCGCTTCGGGAAGGTCGTCCACATAGACGAAGGAGATACGCCCGCCCTCGAGTACGAGCGCGTTGAGCTGGCCGTATTTCTTGACCGCGTTGCCGCCGTCGATGGCGATCATATTCTTATCCCGCAGCGTAAGCGGCAGGAAGGAATACCTGTTCCCCGTCATGTGGAAATAATTGCATGTTGGGATATGCCCGCAGACCACAGTTTTTTCGAAGCGCAGCTCCTCCTCGAGAAACGCCTCGCGCCGAAGGCACCGCTCCGCGCTCTGTTCTGTGAGCGATCCCGCGTCGATGCCCGCGTGCACAAATACGGCCTCCCGCGTATCGATGATGTGCGGAAGCCCGCGCAGCCACGCGAATATAGCGCCATAACGGTCGTCGAGCGCGGCGCGAAGCTCCCCGGGGCTGATCCTGCTCCTGTCCATCCCCTGCTCCGCGCACATGTCGGCGATTAAAGAGTTGCGCCGCCAATCGACGTAGGCGTTGAGATCCACGCCGTACACGCCCGCCGCCAGATCGTCCCAGAGCGTGTCGCAGTTGCCCTGCAGCGCGAAGGCGTTGCCCGCGCGGCAAAGCTCCATCGCCAAACGCACTGTGGCGAGGCTGTCTCTCCCCCGCTCGATGAAATCGCCCAAAAGAAAGAGCGCGTCCTCCTTCGAAAACGAAAGCTCCCCGAGCAAACGCTTGAGCAGGTAGCCGTTGCCGTGGGTATCGCTCACGGCGATCACACGCCGATACTGCGACGTATCGACGCGCAGCACCCGTGCGCGCGCCGCAATCTCATTCCTTTTCATATGCAGTCATGCCGCGTCCACATTTTCAGCCATTCGGACGAATCCTATTGTTCGAGGTTCTCTCCCTTATAAATGCCATAGGTTTTTCCTGTGTTTTGCACATAGATGATGCCGTTGCCAGCCTTGTCGATTTCAAGCTCCCTGCGGATGGAGGCGACGATCGCCTCGGTCGCGTGCGCTTCCGAGAGAATCAGCACAATCTCCTTCTCCGGCTCGATCTCCATCGAAAACAGCCTGCTCGTTTCATGGATGCCCGAACCGCGCGCATTCATAATGGTGCCGCCCTTCGAGCCCGCCTTGGTTGCCGCTTCGATGACATCCTCGGCTTTGCCCTTGTCGACGATGGTCGTAATGATATGGTACATGGATTGCTCCGCCTCCTTTTGCTCGCGCGCGCTATCGCATGGGATACTCTTGGCGCCGACGACGCCGCATACGCTTAAGGTAAACGCGATGCCGTGGTTGGGTTTTCTAAACTCAAATTCCCGATCGATCGCCTCGAGGGCGGCAAACGCCGTTTCCCGCTCCGCCGCCATGAAGACGATTTCCTTCCTGATATCGGACAGCCCCAGGAAATCCATCAGATGATTGCCGACGGTACCCCTGCCGAGCGTCACGGTCGCGCCCGTGACGCCGTGCTTCTTGATTTCCTTAACAAGCTTGCTGGCGGACCCGAAATTTACAATCGCCACGATCAGCTCGACGCTGCGCCCGTCAATCCACGTATGCACGATCCGCAACCCCCTTCTTTTTCGATTTCAGCCTGAATATAAGGCCGAGGATCTGCAGCGCAATGAGCGGCGCCATCGCGACCAGCGCGATAACCCCGAAGCCGTCCACAAGTACGTCCGCACTGTCCACCGCCTCCGCCGCGCCCTGTGTGAAAGCGAGGATGAAGGTCGCGGTCATCGGCCCCGAGGCGACGCCGCCCGAATCGAACGCGATGCCGACGAACAGTTTAGGCACAAAATAGGTCATGCCCACGGCGATGATGTATCCCGGCAGCAGGTAGTGCCAAAGCTTGATTCCCGGCACGAGGATGCGCACGATGGACAATGCAACCGCCGCCGCCACCGCGAACGCCAGCGATACCATCACGGCGCTACGCCGGACATAGCCGCTGGTCACATCCTCGATCTGCCGGGTCAGCACATGCACGGCGGGTTCCGCCAATATGGTGACCATGCCCAGCGCGAAGGCGACGAATATGAGATACCCATAGCTTTCCCGTGCGGCGAGCTGATAGCCGACCTCCACGCCCACCTCCATGAAACCCGCGTTCACGCCAAGCAGGAACAATACGAGCCCAATAAGGGTAAATAGAATGCCAAAGAGGATCTTTCGCACGGAGGGCTTTGGAAGCTTGAACGAGATAAACTGAAATACGAGGAAGATGATCACAATCGGTACGAGCGAAAGCGCGACTTCGCCCGCGATAACAGGCAGGGTCTTCAGAAACGGATCCAGTATCGTGGAGGGATCCGCTTTACCCTGGTCGAGCACGCCGACGATTTTGGTCGTTTTCGAAAGGATGCTCATCGTCATAACGGCCAAGATCGCGCCCGTCGACGCGATGGCGACGAGGCCGAAGCTGTCCTTCTCGGAGGATTTGCTGTTCTTTTTGAGCTTGGATACGCCGAACGCGAGCGCGAGGATAAAAGGAACGGTCAGCGCGCCCGTCGTCGCGCCGGACGCGTCGAACGCCACGGCCATGAATTCCTGCGATGTGAACACAGCGAGCGCGAAAATCGCGCCGTACAGGATGGTAAGAATGATATACAGGGGGAAGTCGTACACGATGCGCAGTAAGCCGAATGAAAGCAGGATTGCGATGCCTAGGGAAACGACGAGCACGATGCTTGCCTTGGAAATGACCCCGACGCTGACCGCATCGACCTGCTCCGCAAGGATGTGCAGGTCGGGCTCCGCGGCGGAGATGAAGAAGCCGAGCAGCAGCCCCGCAGCCACCACGATCCAAACCTTGTTGGTCTTTACGATCGAGGACCCCATACGGTTGCCGATTGGGGTGATGCCAATGTCCACGCCGATCAGAAAGACGGTCAGGCCGATAATGATCAGCGCGGCTCCTATAAGAAAGCGGAGGATCAGGGGTGTTTCAAGCGGCGTCAGCGTGAAGTGCAGCAGCAGGACAATCGCCGTGATGGGCAGGACGGAAAACAGGACTTCTTTTAATTTCGGGACAATGACGTTCAATGGGCCGTTTCCTTTCATGTTTTCGACGCGGTCTATTGTTTGCTATCATCGTCAAGGATCAAAGCAGGGGGAACATCGCCGTTATATCCATTGTACATAAGCCGTCGCGCAGCGTCAACCGCTTGTGTTCGCGCTATTTTTTCTCCTTACCTCGTCGGCACGATTTCCAGCCAGTATCCGTCCGGGTCCTCAATGAAGTAGATACCCATCTTCGCGTTTTCATAGCAAATGCAGCCCATCTCGCCGTGCAGCCGGCGCGCGGCTTCGAAATCGTCCGTACGGAAGGCCAGGTGGAACTCCGCTTCCCCGATATCGTATTGTCCGGGATGATCGCGAAGCCACGTAAGCTCCAGCTCGAAATCGGAAGCTTCATTCCCGATATATACGATTACGAAAGAACCGTCCGCCGCGGCCCTCCTCCGCTTCTCCGCAAGGCCAAGCGCCTTCTTGTAGAACGCGAGCGATCGTTCAAGATCCCGCACATTGTAATTCTCATGGATCATTTTGAATTGCATGTTGCTCTCCTTCCATAATCTCGATCTGTATGCTTCCTCTACGCCGTTGGGTCCTGTCCGCGCGCGTTGCGAAGAATCCTCAGCATCCAAGCTGTCGATTCGAGCGCGACGCTTTGCTTTTTCTTTCTGTCCTCCCCCAGCCCCATGTGCCCTCCGCCGACATAATAAGCGTTTTTCGCTTCGCTTATATATTCCTTCGGGAATTCGTAAAGCCCGTCCTTCTCAAAACTCCTGAGATGCTCGAGCGTATTTTTGAACCACTCCGACTCGCGCGCCTTCTTAAAGTGCGACAGGAGCTCCATGTTCCATACGATGCCATATAAACCCAAAGGACTGTTCTCGAAATACCGATACAAGTGCATGGACCAACCCATGCCGTAGTACCGGTTCGGCCGGACCAGCATCAGCCCGTATCCGATCGGCAGACGCTGATAGCGTTCGTCGAGGATGTACTCAATGACGGCGTCTATCATGGTATGGATTCGCTCTTCCCGATCCAAAACCGCGGGCAGGTTTGCGTACGCAAACAGGTCGTGGACAGTGGGCAGCTTCCAGACATTTCCCTCATACAGGCGCGGATGAACCAGCGGATGCGCCTGCCGTTCCGTCGGTATCGGCGGGTATCCCGACGGGCTGGTATAAATATCATAATCGCGGTATTGCGCGAACGAATACACGGCCTCTACCCTCTCGCGTATGATATCGACGACGAGCTGGTCCTCATACCCCATACAGGCTAGCCACGACGCTGCGATCGTCGGATTGACCGAGTCGTAGAAGCGCTGATTTCCCGCGTTTTTTTGCATATACTCGAGGATAAACCGGTTCGTTTCCGGAATGCGCGGGTCGTCCGTTTCGCGGATGCCGAAGGATAAAAGCTTGTGCATCGAGTTCTCAAGGCAAGTATCGCCGGAATTATGCGTCTTAAGTTCATGAGCATATTGTTCCAGGCAGCCGATCCAATACTGCACGGTGGAAAGGTTCAGCATCTGCGCCCTCAACTCTTCCGTCTCAAGGCCCAGATAAGCGGCGGCCTCGTTACGGATGACCGGCTGCGCATGATCGTACAAATACCGATATGCCTGTGTTAAATTCTCGCTCATCGTTTCTTTAGCCCCCAGCTCTGCAGTTCTATGATGTTGCCTTCCGGGTCCGTGGCATACACGAAGGTCGCCCGGCGGCCATCCTCATAATCCGCGCGCACGAGATCGCCGATCATGCCGCCGCCGCAGGAGAGAACCTTTTCGAGGGTTTCCGCAACGTCGTCCACCTCGAAGGCGAGGTGCGCGATACCGCAGGCGTTGATGCGATGATCGGCGCCTTTCTCCACTTGACCGTAGGAGAAGATTTCCAGCGTCGGGTGGTCCTCGCCGTAGCCCGGCAGAAGCAGGTGCTCGCCCGTGATGTGCGCGCC
>DATMYG010000282.1:0-5332 GCA_035561055.1 Clostridia bacterium
TGAAACAGGTAATTTACGCCGGTCTGCGTATCGACCCAGATCTCGTTGCTGCCGCTAAAGCGGCTGTCCGTGTATACCCGGATGAAACGTTTGTCGCTGCGCGCCACAAGAAACCCCTCCAAATTATTTTATGGGATATCACCCTACGGGCGTGCGAAGGCGATGAAGGGAATGCGCATCTCCCGCGCATGTAGCCCCGCGTGGTTCGAAACGAACCGGCGCGATGCGCGGGAGTAGTTGAGGCTCATTTCGCCCGTTGCTGCCGCGAGGAAATCGCCGAGGAACGCGTCGAACTTCGGGTGCGCAATCCCGTCGCCAAAGAGCCCCATCCGTTTGACCTCGTCCCTTGAAAACAGGACAAAATCCCTGCCGAACGCTTCCCGAAAGGCGGTGGGGAAGGACTCCATATACTCGTCTTTCACGTAGAATACGGCCGCGCGCGACTCGATGGAGAGCGGCCGCTCGAGCATGGCGGCGATCCCGGGATAATCGGTTACGAGATAGTAGCCCGTGTCGAGGTGGCCGTGGTCGGCCGTCACGACGAGCAGCGTGTCCGTGAGATCCGTCGCGAGCGCCTCGACCTTCTCTTCGAGCCGCCTCATGCATTCGGTCACAACGGGGGCCGTGCAGCCGTGATCGTGCATGAGACCGTCCGGGTCGGCCCAGTAGGCGTAGACGTACTTGCGGCCGTCCTCCCGGCATAGCCGCGCGATCTTGGCGAAGAACTCGTCCTCGCTTTCGACCGGGTCCTCGCCGAAGGGAACGACGGTATGCCCATGCCCGACGCCCGCCTCGTCGATCTTCTCAAACACGCTTTGAAACGGCATATATCTGCCGGCGACGTGGTAATCTGCCGCGGGGGTCAAGGTGTTCTTCTCCACGTTGGGGAAGACGTTGACGAGCTTGTCGAGCTCCTCGAAATACAGCGTCCAGCCGAGCCACCCGTGTTCGACGGGGGTCAGCCCGCTCGTGACGGAGGTCGTCGCGGCCACGGTCGTCGGCGGGAAGACGGAGGTCATCTCGCTTTTCAGATTGCGCCGGAAGAAGCCGTCCGGCGCAAGATGGCGCTCGAGCGCATCCATGCCCATGCCGTCGAGCAGGATCACGACGACGTTCTTGTACGCTCTTTTCGCCAGCAGCGCGTCGAAAACCGGGAGCGTCGCGTGCGTATAAGGCGCGCCGAATTCCTTCAATATGGAGCAGGCGAGGTTGACCGGGCAGTTTTTATAATTGGGTAGCATGGAAACCTCCGTTTTTGCGTAAGCGCGCGGCGCTGCGAAAGGCGCGCCTGTCGAGGCGGAAGGTCAGCGCGTCGTAATATTCGCCGCGAACCAGGCGCGCGCCCGGCTTGCAATCCGCCTCGGCGAAGCCGAGCTTTTGAATGAGGCCGAGCACGCGCGCGTTGCCCGACCACGTCTGGGTATAGACTTCCCTGAGGCCCTGCGAGAAGAAGTAATCGATGAACAGCGTCCATGCGGCGGTGGCGTAGCCCTTGTGGCGCGCTTCGAGCGGCGGGATGTCGATGCCGATCGCGCGGCGGCGGCCGGTTGGCGAAAAGCGATATTCCTCGTCGATGCCGTAGCTGTTGCACCAGCCTATGTGCGTTTCCCGCGCGTCGTTGACGCAGATTTCAAAGCTCACACGCATAGCGCGCTCTCCTCGGGCGCGGGCGAGCCTTTGGGCGCAGAGCGCGCGGTAGGCGGTCTCGTCGAACGGCGCGTAGAATAGGCTCGCGGGGTCGGATTCCCAGGGCGCGTCCCAGTCGAGCCACTCCGTCTCGACCGTCTGCCAGCGCACGCGGTCATCCGCGTCGGAAGCGATCATGTCCCGCAGGATCACCTTATCGTTCTCCAGCCGCATGGAACCCCCTTTTCTCATCAAACGTCGGGTCTATCATGCCCGAAGCGGCATGGTTTGGCCGCGCGGCCCCGGTTACAGGGTTTGCGGCAACCGCCTCCAGTATTCCAGCGCATCCCGAAGATTGGCCTCGTCCGTCCTCTCAAAGCGCAGGAGCAGGTATATCTCCAGCTCAGAGGATGCGCGAATAAGCGCCGCGACGTTTCCCTCGGGCTTTCATTGCGCTCCATTTTTCCCTCTGCCTGCGCTTCTACTTACCGTCATACCCGTATTGGCTTTGGCTTCTGCGCTTTGGCGCTCAGCTCCTCGACCTCGAGCACGAGCACTTCGACCGTGCCCGCGTGCAGTTCTGTGAACGCGAAATCCCTGCCCGTCTGGTGCCTGGCGAGCAGGGCGAGCAGTGCGACCTTCTCCGCCGGGTCCTCGACAAAGCGGATTGTGCCGCGTCCCATCACGCACTCGTAGAGGTAGCCGTAATTGCAGGGGCTTTTGCCATCCTCAAGGCCCTTTTCGACGCACAGCTCGAAGGCGACGCGCGGGTTCGCGCGAAGAAGGTCGATCTTCTTTCCCGCCTTGGCGCTGTGCATGGAAATGCGAAGCTTTTCCCCCTCGAAGGCATAGCCGAAGTTCATCGGTACGATATAGGGATACTCGCCGTCCAACATCGCGATGCGGATGCTCATGCAGCGGCGGATGATCCTTTCGATTTCACGAAGATCCGTGATTTCCCGGTCTTTTCTTCTCATGGGTTCCTCCCCGTGGCGGCGAAATGGCGCGAGCAAAAACGTTTAGCTTATCATACCATAATGAAGGTAAGAATGGAACTTTGCTTGCATTCTCGGCAAAACGTGTTATAATAGCGCAAACCCAAGAAGGGATAACCGGAGATGAAAACGGTCCTGACCATCAATTCGTATCGCGCGTCCTACGCCTATTCCTATGGGAACGGGCTTTGGCCGCGCACGCCGTAATTTCCCCGCCCGGGATCGCCGCGTGAAGAATGGCCGAAGCTTACATGCTTCGGCCTTATTTTATTCATTGGAGGACTATCATGGATGCACAGGAACTCTTCGACATCGTCAAGCGGGACGCCGTCACCATCTGCCAGGAGGATATGCTTAAAGAGAAGCTCCTTTCGGGCAAAAAGTTGAAAATCAAATTCGGCGCGGACCCGAGCCGCCCGGACTTGCACCTCGGGCACTCGGTGGTGCTCAGGAAGCTCAGGCTCTTTCAGCAGCTCGGGCATGAGATCATCTTCGTCATCGGGGACTTTACGGGCATGATCGGCGACCCTACGGGCGCGAGCAAAACGCGCGCACAGCTCACCTTCGAGCAGACGCGCGAGAACGGCCGCAGCTATTTTGAGCAGGTCTCGAAGATCCTCGACCCCCAAAAGGCCGTGGTCGCATACAATTCCGAATGGCTCGGCACATTGAGCTTCGCGGAAGTGCTTGGCCTCGCGTCCAAATACACCCTCGCGCGCGTGCTCGAGCGGGACGATTTCGCCAGGCGGTATGCCGAAAACCGGCCCATCGGCCTGCATGAGCTGTTCTACCCCCTCATGCAGGGGTACGACTCGGTGGCGCTCGAAGCGGACGTCGAGGTCGGCGGCACGGACCAGACGTTCAATCTGCTCGTCGGACGTGCGCTGCAGAAGGATTACGGCCAGACACCGCAGGAGGTCGTCACATTTCCCCTGCTTCCCGGCCTCGACGGCACGGAGAAAATGAGCAAGTCGCTCGGCAACACCATCGGCATCAGCGAAGCGCCGGAAACGATGTTCGAGAAGTGCATGAAGGTGCCGGATCATTTATTGCCCGATTACTTCCGCCTTACGACCGACCTTGCGCAGCGGGAGTTTGAAGGCCTGATCGCCGGGGATATCCGCGCGGCGCACTTCGCCTACGCGCGCGAGATCGTCCGGCTCTATTGCGGCGAAGAGGCCGTGGCGCCCGCGGAGCGCAGGTACAGGGAGGTCGCTTCCGGCGCGCCGCCGGAGAACATCGAGGCGATCGCGTATCCCGAAAAGAGCGCGCCCATCGTTTCCCTTGTACGCGCGGCGGGCTTCGCCGCAAGCAACGGCGAGGCGCGAAGGCTCGTCGAGGGCGGCGGCATCAAAATAGACGGCGCGACCGTGCGGGATGCCGCCTTCGTCGTAGCCGGAAGGGGAGAGGTTATCTTGCAGCGGGGGAAGAACAGGTTCGCAAGGGTCACGCTGGGTTAGCGCGGCCCTACTTTTCCTTCGTTTTGCGCACGAGTTCCCGGGCGCTCTGCGAAAAGTCGCCTACCACGCGGGAGCGGAGGAACACCGCCGTGCAAAGCGCGATCAGCGCGAGGGCGAGGAGGATCACCAGCACCGGGTGGAACCCCGAATTGTAGAGAAACTGCGTCACGTCGTCCTCGGCAGGCGCGCTGCCCGCCATATACAGGATGGGTACGAGTATCCATGCGACGATCGAAAAAATCGGCAGCGCGCACAGGAAAAACGAGAACACACGGGAAAATACGCCCCGCACGCCTCCGCGGTACAGCAGCATGAAGAGGAGCACGCAGAGCACCGGCAAAAGCATCCCGGCCGCGTTGAGCAGCGCGGCCGGGAAGGGCGTGAACGCGCCGCCCTCATAGGACATAAACGCGTTGAACACATTGAAGTCTGTGATGGTCGCGCCGCACAGCCATGCGATCAGCGTGTGCCCGGCCTCGTGCAGAATGATATAGATGGGCAGCGCCGCGAGCGCGCTCGCCGGGATTGAGAGCATGAAGACGAGCCTTCTTTTGTTATCCATAGTTGTTTCCACGGCCGATGTCCTCCTCAAGCGCCAATTTCCCCATGAGTATGACGCATTTTGTCGTTTCTGTAAAGCGGGAGTGTGGAAGACAGCGCCCGCGGGCCATCTTCCTTATGTGCCTCGCGTGTGGTATGATAATTTGTGCTCGTTAAGATTCATTGGCGAGGAAAGGCGAACTGTATGCGTGGCTTCCGTTTGAACTACAAGGATCCGGCTTCTGCCGGCATAGCTGAGGGGGCACGCATATGAAATCATCCAATCCTCTCTGGCAGACGGCGCGTTCGCTTAAAGGAAACCAGCGGGCCTGCATTGTATCCGAGCCGCTTTGGGCGGTCCCCTACAACCTGTTCGCGCCCTTCGCTTCCGTCTATATGGCGGCTCTCGGCCTGCGGGACGGGCAAATCGGCGCTCTCGCGAGCCTGGGCCTCGCGATACAGCTCGTGTGGGCGGTCTTTTCGGGGGCGATTTTAGATAAATACGGCAGACGGCATACGATGCTGGTCTTCGGCATCATCAGTTGGGTGATCCCCTGCGCGCTCTGGGGTGCGGCGCAGGGATACTGGTGGTTCCTTGTCGCGGTGCTGTTCAATAACATGTGGCGCGTTTCCGGCAATAGCTTCACCTGCCTGATGGTCGAGGACGGCGACGACGAAAAGCTCATCCATACCTATACGATACTGAGCCTG
>DATMYG010000283.1:0-2852 GCA_035561055.1 Clostridia bacterium
CTTGTAGTACATAATGAGCGCTGCGGCGCACGTGAACATCAGCCCCAGGAAAATGCCAAGGAAGAACAGCCCGCCGTAGGTCGCGTAATAGCTCGCGCGGGACTGGTCCGCATAATTGAAGTTGAGGTAAAACCCCTCCTCCGCCCCCTCGGGGAAAGAGGTCACGTAGGTGTCGAGCGCGGGCTCCAACGTTTGCGCAAGCCTTTGCTCCTCCTCCGTGCCGCCCACATCGAAGCCATAGTAGAGGCTGTATCCGTCGTAAAGGATGTCCTCCCCGTTCACCGCTTCGCATATGGCCCGAATATCTTCCAAGCCCGGAACGATGAAATACCAGACCGGCTCGCCCTCGCTGATTGAGTACCAGCTTTCCTGCAGGGGCAGCGCTTCGAGCGTGTCCACGATATGGTAGCGAAGGGTTCCAAACGTCGCCACCGTGCCGGACAGCGCGGACTTCGTGCAGTAGGCGAAGGCCTCGCCCTCGAAAAGCGCAGCGTTTGCACCCGTCATGGCGTTGTAGTCCTCGAGCGGGATGACGCAGACTTCCGTGGCGTCTTCCGAGCCGGTGTGGGCTGAAAACGCATCCCCCGTGCGCGCGCACCACAGATCCTCGAACCGGTAAGCGAGCGGATTGCGCGCCTCGATTCCTGTTTCCCCAAGCGCGTCCGAAGCGATGGCGAAAAGCGCCTCCTTCTGCGCCTCGTCCAGCGAGCCCGCGCGGATTTCGACGTTGCGCGGGTAGAGGAACCTGAGCGCATCCTCAAAACCGTAATAGAGGCAAGTGGTCGTGGAGAGCGTTACGAGCACCATCGTCGAGAGAATACAGATGTTGGCAAGGCCGACGGCGTTCTGTTTCATACGATAGATCATCGAGGATACCGAAATGAAGTTGCGCGTGCGGTAATAAAAGCCCTTGTTCCTGCGCAGGCGCTTGAGCAGCGCGACGCTGCCCGCGGTGAACAGGCAGTACGTGCCGACGATGACGAGGATGACCGCGGCGAAGAACGCGAGCACCGCCATGGACGGGCGCTTGGTTGCAACGGCGAGCGCGTAGCCTGAGAAGAGCGCCACAAAGCCCACGAACGAGAGAAACCACCGCGTTTTCGGCTCCCGCTCGCCCACGTTCGCGGCGCTCAGCAGCTCGATGGGCTTGGCAACGTGGACGCGGCTCACGTTCCAGACGAGCGCGAGGAAAAAGATGCCGCCAAAGAGAAGGAGCGTCGCTATCAGGCCGATTTTCGAAACCTCGAAGCCGAAAGGCACTTCAAAGGAGAGCATGTTGCAAATAAGGAGCAGCAGGAGCTTGGAGAACAGGATGCCCGAGGCGATGCCAAGAAGGATCGACCCGAAAGCGGCGTAGACCGTTTCCGTCGCCATCAGCCGCGCGATGTGCTTCTTCTCCATGCCGAGGATGTTGTAGAGTCCAAGCTCGCGCTTCCTGCGCTTCATAATAAAAGAGTTCGCGTAGAGCACAATGACCGTTGAAAAGATCGCGATGACGACGCTGCCGAAGGCGAGCACGCTCGTCAGGCTGTCTCCGCCGCGCATCGTACGTAGGGCGGGACTGGTCAGCAGGAAACACATCATATAAAACATGGCGGCGCTGCCCGCGCACGCGAGCAGATAAGGAACATAGAGCCGCCTATGGTTTTTAAAATTGGCCAGCGCGAGGCGCCGGTATAATCCCTTACGCATGACGGCTGCTCCCGGAGGCGGCCGCGGTCAGCGCGTCGCTGATCCTGACGAACATGTCCGCCTCGCTCAATTCCGCGCGGTAGAGCTGGTGGAAGACCTCCCCGTCCTTGATGAAGAGCACGCGCTTCGCGTTGCTCGCGGCCCTGACCGAGTGCGTCACCATCAGGATCGTCTGCCCCGCCGCGTTGATGTTTGTAAATATGCGCATGAGCCCTTCCGTCGCGCGCGAATCGAGCGCGCCCGTAGGTTCGTCCGCGAGGATCAGGCGCGGGCTTGTGACGAGCGCGCGGGCGACCGCCGTGCGCTGCTTCTGCCCGCCGGAAATTTCATAAGGATACTTCCTGAGAATGTCCGAAATGCCCAGCGCCTCGGCGATGGGCTTGAGCCTCGACTCCATGTAGGCGAAATTGCGCCCCGCAAGCACGAGGGGCAGAAAGATGTTGTCCTGCACCGAAAACGTGTCGAGCAGGTTGAAATCCTGGAACACGAACCCGAGCTTGTCGCGCCGGAACGCGGCGATCTCCGCCTCCCCGATGGAAGAGAGGCTTTTTCCATCGAGCAGCACCTCCCCCGCCGTTGGCCGGTCGAGCGAGGCGATGATGTTCAAGAGGGTCGTTTTGCCCGAGCCGGACTCGCCCATGATGGCTACGTATTCCCCCTCCTCCACGGAAAAGGAAACGTTTGAGAGCGCCTGCACGGGATTGCCGCCAAAGCGCGTCGTGTATATCTTTTTTACGTTTTTCACTTCGAGAAGCGCCATACATACCTCCGTTGGCTTGATGGTGCGAGTATAGCAAAAAGCCGCGCCGCGTGCCATCGAATCGCCTTACGTCCGCGCTGCGCCGCCTTACATTTCCGTAAGGTTAGTTCAGTCGAATGCCGTTTCGTCCCGGCTGAGGCCGAGGCGCACCTTCGTTCCGCGACCCGGCGCGGACTCGATTGAAATGGCGTGGCCCAGCCGGTCGAGCACGGTTTTGACAAGGTACAATCCGATGCCGGTCGCGCGCTTGTCCATGCGGCCGTTGTAGCCAGTATAGCCCTTCTCGAACACGCCTCGGCGATGGGCTTGAGCTTCGACTCCATGTAGGCGAAATTGCGCCCCGCAAGCACGAGGGGCAGAAAGATGTTGTCCTGCACCGAAAACGTGTCGAGCAGGTTGA
>DATMYG010000284.1:0-2991 GCA_035561055.1 Clostridia bacterium
AGGGAATAGGGTAAGCACAAGCGCCAAAAAAGCAGTAGGCGCAATGGCCTTTTCGAAATATTCCGAGATAGGAAATGCGCCTTATAATATAGGATATATTCCGCTCCGTTTCGTTGAAGCCGCGCGCATTCGCGCGTACAATAGCATTAAAGCAACCTGTTTTTCACTTATAGTTAATTTTGGACGGAGGGCATTATCCATGCCGCAGTTCGCAAAAAACCTGGACGGAATCACGGGCAGCGCGATACGGGACCTGTTCAAGCTCCTGTGCGCGGGGGACATCATCTCCTTCGGCGGCGGCAATCCTTCCGCCTCGAGCTTCCCCGTGGATCAGATCCGCAGGATTCTCGACGATCTGATCGAATTAAAGGGCTGCGAGCTATTGCAGTACGGCGCGACCGAGGGCTACGTCCCGCTTCGCGCCGCCGTATCCGAGCATATGCTCAAGCCGCGCGGCGTTTCCGTTACGGACGAATGCATCCTGCCCACCTCCGGCTCCGCGCAGGCCATCGACCTCATCTGCCGCGCCTACGTCGATCCGGGAGACGTCGTGCTTGTCGAATCGCCCACGTTCCTGGGCGCGCTGCAGACCATACGCGTCAGCGGCGCGAAACTCGTGAGCGTCCCCGGGGACGACGAGGGCGTCCTGCCGGACGAGCTCGAGAAGCTCATGCGCCTTTACCGCCCCAAACTTTTCTACTGCATCCCCACCTTCCAGAACCCATCTGGGCGCACGCTGGGCGTCGCGCGCAGGCGACAAATCGCGGCCCTCGCCGAGGCGTATGACGTGATGGTCGTCGAGGACGACCCATATTACGCGCTGCGCTACCGGGGCGATGAGATGCCGCCCATCAAGAGCTTCGATGGGAGCGAGCACATTCTTTTCCTTAACAGCTTTTCAAAGACCATGTCCCCGGGCATGCGCGTGGGCGTCGCCGTCGGCCCCGCGGACACCCTCAGGAAGATGATCATTCTCAAGCAGGGCTGCGACACCATCACAACGCCCCTCATGCAGGCCGCGGCGGCGGAGTTCCTTTCGCGCGGGCTCATGCCCGGCCAACTCGCGCGCATACGGCCCGAGTATGCGAAGCGGCTCGACGCCATGCTCTCCGCGCTTGAAGCGTATTTCCCCGCCGAATGCGCCTGGACGCGCCCCGAGGGCGGCCTGTTCGTCTGGGGCGAGTGCCCCGGGCTCGACATGCTCTCCCTCGTACAGCGCGCGACCTGTGAAAAGAAGGTTGCCTACATCCCCGGCGTGCACTTCTATGCCGATCCGGAGCACCACCGCGGCACCTTCCGCCTCAACTTCTCCGGCTGCCCGATCGAGGACATCCCCGTGGGGCTAGAGCGGCTTGGGGATTTGATGAAGGAAGAGCTGGCGGCCCGCTGACCGTTCCGCATATGATGCCCATCCGCCCGGCGAGGGAATTTTTCCGCCGGACGGATTTTTTCTTGCCTGCCCGGATGCTTTCCTTCGCCCGATATGCTACAATGATGCCAAAATGCTGCGGCCGAAGGCAGGTGAAACACATGGCCGTAAACTTTGGCGCCGTGCTCGGCGCGCTCCATGCAAAGTCTATTGAGACGGCGCTTTGCATGGAGCTGAACGCGTAATCCCAAACGCCGTTTCCGTGGGCTTTGCATCCTTAAAAGCAATTTTTATTTTAAGGAGCGGAGCTTATGAAAACGATTCTCCAGCCGTACAGGAAGGACGGCGGCGATACCTATGCTTCCGGCGCGTACGCGGCCATCGAGCTCATCAGGGCGCGCCCGGAAAAGGTTAAAACGATATTGATTCATTCGGCGTACGCCGGAGAGGAACATCTCAGGCGCATGTGTGAGCAAAGGCGCATTCCCGTCGTATGCGACGACAGGGCGTTCGTTCGCCTCAACCAGAAGGAGAACTCGTACGTCCTCGCGGTATGCGAAAAATACGAGGCGCGGCTTTCGCCCGACGAGCCGCATATCGTGCTGGTAAACCCGGCGGATATGGGCAACCTCGGCACAATTGCGCGCGCGATGGCAGGGTTCGGCTTCCTCCACCTGGCGCTCGTCACGCCGGCGGCGGATATCTGGAACCCTAAGGCGGTGCGCGCTTCGATGGGCGCGCTGTTCCACGTAAACGTATGCCACTTTGAGAGCTTCGCGCGCTACCGCGCGGCGTTCCCGGGCCACGCGCTTTTCCCCTTCATGTTGGGCGGGGAACTTGAGCTGGGACTGGCAAGCAGGCCGCAGGCGCGGCCGTACGCGCTCGTATTCGGCAACGAGGCCGCGGGGCTTGACCCGAGCTTCGCCGGGGTCGGCACGAGCGTGCGCATTCCGCAGACCGGCCTTGTGGATTCCCTCAACCTTGCGGTGGCGGCGGCGGTGGGCATGTACGCGTTTTCATCGCAAGAGTATGCGCGTTAAAGATTTAAGAGGAAACCTCCCGCGGAGCTTCCGGCGGGAGGTTGTTTTATATAGCTTCGGTCATCAGGCTCGCCCGCGCGCCGGTCATTGATACACGACGTCGAACTCCTCGAAGACGACGGTCATGTCCTCCGAAAACGCGTAGTTAAGCTCCCTGCCCTCGGCGGTGAAGAAATTGCGGTGGCCCTTTTGCCACGATTCGAGGCAGTCGTCCTCCCCCTCTTTGACGCACAGGTCGAAATCCACATCCCGAAACGGCAGCACGGTGATCTTCGTCGTTTTAATCACGCAGCGCGGGGTACCTTTCCAGTCCGTTACGATGCTGTAATCGCCGGGCCTGGGCATTTTGCCCTCGATTTCCCAGAAGTACATGCTGCTGGCGGTCGCCCGTTTTTTGCCCGCGAGTACCAGATCGAGCAACAGGTTCGCCCACTTCTCCGTCAAATCGAAATGGAACGCCTCCAAAAAGAGCGTATCCTCGGGCAAGCCCTTCTTTATAAGAAATTCCCGCCAGTAGTCCCCGATGCGATCCATTCTTTATTTCCCCCTCTTGTCAGCCGTTACTCGCCCAGCGTCCCCGCG
>DATMYG010000285.1:0-5019 GCA_035561055.1 Clostridia bacterium
GAATTATATGCCTTGGGCGGCTAAAGTCAAGCCGGCGCGCGCCTTATTTGCCGCATCGTCACGCGCGTGCCTTATTTTAGGATGAGCCGCGCCGATGCCATATATGAGGGGTGCCATGCCGACATACCAAACCGCCGGAGCCTCAGGCTCCGGCGGTCCATAGCGATGCGGATTCGGTTTTACTCCTCGGTTTTGGCGGGGGTCTTTTCCTTTTTCTCGCCGATGCTCAAAAGGAGGTTAAACAAAATGCCGAAGATTGCCGCGCCGGCGACGGCGGGAACCTGCAGCCCGAAAAGGTTGAGCGTGCCGTCGTAGATGTAATACGCGCCGAGGCCGATTACCATGATGCAGGCGATCACGGCGATGTTCTTGGCGCTGAACATATCGCACTTCTTATCGATCAAAATCGCGATGCCCTGCGCGGCGATGGCGCCGAAGAGGTAGATCTCGAGCCCGCCGATTACGGCGAGGGGAATGCCGTAGATCACGCCGATGAGCGGCGTGAAGCAGGAAACGACCATCGCGATGATGGAGGCGGCGATCAG
The DNA here is from genome assembly GCA_035561055.1 of Clostridia bacterium. Taxonomy (GTDB): domain Bacteria; phylum Bacillota; class Clostridia; order Christensenellales; family CAG-138; genus Phil1. The sequence continues at coordinate 546 of DATMYG010000285.1, forward strand.
CACGGGCACGCTGAACACGCGGGTGATGGCCATGGTGCTGATGTTCTCGCCGTAGTTCGTGCCGGCAGGGCCGCCCACGAAGCCGGAGATCATATCGCACACGCCGTCGCCGATGAGGTTGCGGTCAAGCAGGGCGACCATGTCGTATTTCTTGGCCGCGCCTTTTTCGCGGGCGACGTCGTTGACGTAGATGTCAAGCTGGTAGACATGCGCGGTGGACTCGGGGATCGTGGCGATGGCGATGGGCATGATCGCCGCGACCGCGGCCCAGGAAACCTTGGGCAGCGAGAAGGCGGGCAGAGCGAAGATGCTGCCGTCGCCTAGCTTCCACGTGGAGGCCGCGAGCACCTCGGAAGGCAGGCTGCGGAAGAGGTGTTCGCCTCCGAGAAGCTGCACGCACAGCGCCGCCAGGCAGCCTACGGCCGCGCCGAGCAGCAGCGGGAGCTGGCCCAGGAAACCCTTGAGGTATTTGGAGAAAAAGATCGTGGAGAGGAGCGTCGTAAGCGACACGATCCAGACGGCATTCGTGCTGCCGGGCGAGGGTAAGTAGCTCAGCGTGTCGGTCATGCCCGAAGCCACGGCGGGGGCGGCGTCATGAAGGGCGTTGCCCGCGAGCGTAAGGCCGATGATCATGGCGACGGGGCCCGTAACGGCAGGCGGGAGCACCTTCTCTACGGCTTCGCGGCCCGCGAACTTAACGAGGAAGCCCGCCGCGATGGAAACGAGGCCCGAAGCGATGATGCCGAACTGCGCGATCTGAATCGCTTCAACCGGCAGTATGCCGCTTGCGGTCCTTTGGAAGCCCTGCGCGGCGATGAGGCCTGAAATGGCCGAGAGGTACGCGAAGCTTGAGCCGTAGTAGAGGGGCAGCTTCCTGCCGGTGATGAAGGTGAAGCAGAGAGTCGCAAGGCCGCTCGCGAAGATGGTGGTGGAGACCTGGAAGCCCGTGATGAGCGCCACGGCGATGGTCGCCGGGAACATCACGATGACCTGCTGCAAAGCGTAGAGCAGCAGCTTGCCTACCGGGGGCCGTTCGTCGGGAAGATAGCCGATTTTTCTTTTGTCCACTGTTTTCTTTCCTCTCTTTTCTTTGGATTTATATCTATTGCGGATCAATAAATAACGATTAGGTGACCTCCATCAGGCAAACCTGCGTGAGCGCGTCGTACGGGGGGATGTGCACCTCAATCAGCTCGTTCCTTGCCGTGGGCACGTTCTTGCCCACGAAGTCGGCGCGGATGGGCAGCTCCCTGTGTCCGCGGTCCACGAGCACCGCAAGCTGGATGACATGCGGGCGCCCGCAGGCGATGACCGCCTCCATCGCGGCGCGCGCCGTGCGGCCGGTATAAAGAACATCGTCCACAAGGACGATGCTTTTGCCCGTGACGTCGAAGGAAAGGTCGGGCTTCCTCCAGATGGGGGATTCATTCATGAGGGTGAGGTCGTCGCGGTAATATTTAATGTCGACGCTGTCGCAGGGAACGCTCGTTCCCTCGATTTTTTCGATGTTGTCTCGGATGATCCGGGCGAGAGGCTCGCCGCGGCGGCGGATACCCACGAGGCAGAGCGCCTCGGTGCCCTTGTTTTTCTCGACGATTTCGTGGGCGATGCGCATGAGTGCGCGCCTCATCGCCGTTTCGTCCATCAGCTCCGCCTTGAAATTCGGCATGCGATCCCCTTTCCGTACAAAAAAACCTTGCCGTACACCGGCAAGGCACTTATGAACGCATAGGGGCATTCAGTGCTTCTTTCGTTTTGCCGGCATCTCGGTACCAAGCTTAAAAACTTCAAGCTGGTTCATTATACAATGCGTCGTTGGAAATTTCAACAACTTTTTTGGTTCGGCACAATATATTGTATTTTGCGCGGAATCCGCAGGATTGGTGCAATCTGCCGTTTGACTGTTTTTGCGCGCCTTGGTACAATCGACAGGAAGCGACACGATGTTATTTTCGCGCCGCGGCCGTTTTTGCATGCGTCGTTTCCATATAGAAATTTACTGCGGAGGTATCGGGGATGGCAAGGAAAATCCTGGCGCTGGTCGTTGTGGCGCTCGTCGTGTCGATCGCGCCGATTCTGGCGTACGCCGCGTCCGGCGGCGTCTATGCGCTAGGCGACTTGGGTATTTCCGTTTCCATGCCCGCCAACGCGCTGGTCTTTTCGCGCGACGTCGCGGCGGACGATCCCGACCTCGCGGCCATCGGCTACACGCAGCAGGATATGCTCGACCTTTTGCAGGACACGGACAGCTACCTCGAGGCCATCGATGGGTATGGGGAGTATGAGATCGCCGTCACGATGACGAAGAACCCCTATGTCTCTATGAGCGCATTCGACGAGGATCAGATGAACGAGGCCATCGAGTCCATCAGAACGGGCTACGCCGAGGACGGCGCCGTGGTGTCGAGCTGCGAACCATACGATTCGGGCAGCGCGATTTTCCTTAAAATCTATTATTCCTACACGGAGGACAACTACACGGACTTCGTGTTGGAGTATTACACCATCTACGACAACAAGAACATCAGCATAACGATGTTCTCCTACATGGGCGAGGTGACGCCCAAGCAGGAAACGATCATGAAGACCGTCGTGGACGGCATCCAGTACAACGCGGGCGACCCGAAGGAGGTCAAGGGCAGCAACGGCGGCGGCGCGCTCCTTAGCCTGACGGGCGACGAAGACATTGATGGGATTATCAGCCTCGTCGCCGTCATCGCCGTGAGTTTGCTGCCCGTGCTTCTTTTCCGCGCGCTTGGCAAAAAGGGCGTCGTCCCCGAAAAAGCGGCGAGGGTGCTCGGGGTGATCCTCAGCGTGCTCGTCGCCGTCAGCGTGCTCGTATATTCAATCAAAGCGGGTAAAAGCAGCGGCTTTGTATTCTTCATGCCCACGGGCGCGATCGCCGGCGCCTTCGCCGCATCCGCGCATAAGAAGGCGCGGCGCAATGCGCCGTTCGCGGGCCAGAGCGGGCAAGCGGAGGCGTTTGAGCAGCCCGCCCCCGCCGAAAGCTACGCCACGCGGATGGACGCGCGGCTTGCGGGCGTGCAAACCGGCGCAACGACGGCGGACCCCGGCGCGCAAAGCGCGCGTGCACGCGTTTGCTCCGCATGCGGGGAGTCGCTCGCCCCAGATGCCGACTTCTGCGGCGCGTGCGGGACGAAGGCCAGGGCGGGCGAGTGAAAGCGGCGGTTTGCCGCAATACATTGCTTATTTCACAAAATGTGGCTTATGGGCAATACATGCCGTTTGACTTCGCGCCCAGGCGTTGATACAATCGAAACAAGCGGCGCATCGCGTCGGTTTTTACACTTCTTTGCCGCTTAGAGCGGCATTTTTTATCTAAATTTACGGCAAAGGGGAACGGGGATGGCAAGAAGGCTTCCGGCGCTGGCCGTGGTTGTTTTCATCGCGCTCGCGGCGTTTGCGCCGACACTGGCCGCGTCCGGCGGCCTGTACGCGCTCGATAAGCTGGGCATTTCGATCTCCATGCCGGTGGAAGCGCTGGTCTTCACGCGCGACGTGGAGGAAAACGACCCCGACCTCGCGGCCGTCGGCTACACGCGGGACGGCATGCTCACGCTGATGAAGAGCGCGAACAGCTACCTCATATCGATTGAACCCAACGGGAAATATGAAATCGGCGTCATGATGGTCGACGGGAATGTCCTCTACTCGCTGAGCGCTTACGACGAGGAGCAGATCAACGGGGCTGTCGATACCCTTGTGGAGCGCCTCGAGCAGGAGGATGGGGTTGCGGTTTCGTCATGCGAGGCGTACGATTCGGGCGTCGCGCTGTTCATGAAGGTCATGCTGACCTGCGTCCAAAATGGCCGCTCGTACTACGCGCTGGAATACGTCACGATCTATAACGGCAAGAACATCTGCATAAGGCTGCTCTCCTATACGGATGGGATCACGTCCGAGCAGGAGACGGTCATGAAAACCGTCGTGGACGGCATCCGGTTCAACGAAGGCGACCCCAAGGCGGAAAACAGCAGCCTAATCGAAAAAATCAATAACCCCGCGACCATCTGTGTCGTTACTGTCATACTGGTCGCCGTCATCGTGGTGGCCGTGGCGAAGCGCAAAAGCAAGAGGCCCAAGGCTAAGATAAGCGCTGCGCGGCAGCGGGAGCGCTATGAAGCGCCCGGCGTGATGGAGAGCAGCGCCTCGGAGCAGACCTACAGCGCCGTATTGGACGCGCGCCTCCAAGGCGTGCAGGGTGGGCCTAGCGCGCAGGGAGGGCGCGACCAAAACGAATTGATTGCGCGCCGCTGCCCCTTCTGCGGGGAAGATCTCGTTCCGGGTTCGGTCTTCTGCGGCGAATGTGGACAAAGGCTGGAAGAGAAATAATTGAAAACCGACAATTAAAAACCGCCCGCGGGCGGAGAAAACCGTAGGGGCCGATTCCATAGCGGCCCCTACTATTTCGCCAAGAAAACAGGATGCCAAATACGGCATTTTATATTAAAAT
>DATMYG010000286.1:0-11111 GCA_035561055.1 Clostridia bacterium
ACCTATAATGATAAAAGTTATACCAAGCTTCGGGTCTGTGGTTGAAAATCGATGCCAGTCGCAGGCGAAGCGATCCACGTAAACGGGCCAAAGCGCCCGCGAGCACGGTGCGGTCTAGGTGTAAGTCCGTCCGCGGCATAACAGCCGCGAGAGGGTGTGTAGTGAGAGGCGCAAGCCGGGTAGCGAAAACTCCGGACGGCGGGTGTGGGGGCGAAGACCAGGTCAGCCGACGTTTGGCGTAACGAAAAAATTATTTTACGAGGGGAAAACAAACACATGTTCCAGGACAAGACATTGGTATGCAAGGATTGCGGCGCTGAATTCGTATTCACCGCGGGCGAGCAGGAATTCTACGCCGAGAAGGGCTTCCAGAACGAGCCCATCCGTTGCAAGGCCTGCAGGAACTCGCGCAAGACGCAGCGCTCCGGCGAGCGTGAGTCTTTTGACGCTGTGTGCGCGGCGTGCGGCAAGCCCACCAAGATCCCGTTCGTTCCCAAGAACGACAGGCCTGTCTACTGCAGCGAGTGCTTCCAGGCCCGTAAAGGCCAGCGCTAAGCTCAGGTAAAACAGAGCGTCCCGTTCCCAAGGATGCGAATCGTCCCCCCGCGCTTGGGGCTGATTTCCCCTTATTCCGCAAGATGCGGCATAACTCCGGCGAATCAGGAAGTGCACCAAAGCCTCGGCAATGCCGGGGCTTTTCTCATATATCCGTAGGGGCCGATTCCGACGGCCGCTGCCTAGTGCCCGCGGGCGTCTCCCGCCTGAGGGCCATATTGGCCCTTTGCCGTATGTAGGGGCGGATATTATCCGTCCCGCGCTGGAACGCGTTCTTGTTTGCTCCGGCGCATTGAACCTGTTCTGAACGCATGATATAATATCTCTTGCCGCGCCTTGGCGCACACTTCCAGTCTATTTGTTGAAGGAGAAGCAGATGAAAATCACACAAATCCGCCTTGGTATGATCTCAATTCCCCTGCGCGTACCCTTTAAGACGGCGCTTCGAAGCGTGTCGAGCGTCGAGGACGTCGTGATAGAAATTCATACCGACACCGGAGCCGTAGGATATGGCGAAGCGCCGCCGACGGGCGTCATCACCGGCGATACGACAGGCGGCATCATCGGCGCGCTGAAGGACCACATCATCAAGACCCTCGTCGGCCGCGACATCGACGACCATGAGGACAACCTGCGCGCGCTGAACTCCTGCATCGTGCACAACACAAGCCCCCGCGCCGCGGCGGACATGGCGCTGTGGGATCTCTATGGGCAGCTCTATAACATTCCCGTATACAAGCTCCTTGGAGGCGCGAGGAAGGAGATTGTCACCGACATCACCATCAGCGTGAACGACCCGGAGGAAATGCGCAGAGACGCTATAGACGCCGTCAGGCGCGGGTACGACTGCCTTAAGATCAAGGTCGGCGCGAACCCCTCGCTCGACATCGCACGCCTCGTGGCCATCCGCGAGTCCGTGCCGCGCGAGATCTGTGTGCGCATCGACGCGAACCAGGGCTGGGAGCCCAAAGAGGCGGTTCGCATCCTCAACGGCATGCAGGAGAAGGGGCTCGACATCGAGTTCGTCGAGCAGCCCGTCAAGGCGCACGACTTCGAGGGATTGAAATACGTGACCGAACGCTCCTACGTGCCCGTGCTCGCGGACGAGAGCGTCTTCTCCCCGGCGGACGCGCTTAAAATCATGCAGATGCGTGCGGCAGACTACGTCAACATCAAGCTCATGAAGTGCGGCGGTATCTATAACGCTTTGAAGATCGCCTCCGCCGCGGAGGTGTACGGCGTGGAGTGCATGATCGGCTGCATGCTCGAATCCAAGCTCGCCGTCAACGCGGCGGTGCATCTTGCGTGCGCGAAGAAGATCATCACCAAGGTCGATCTCGACGGTCCCGCCCTGTGCAAGGAGGACCACATCCTCGGCGGCGCGGTCTTCGATGAGAAGCGCATTACCGTTTCCGACGCGCCGGGCATGGGCATCAAGGGCGTGATGGCAGGGAAAATCACATATATCAACTAAAATGCAGAATAATTGACAGTCGTTTCTCCGTAAGGGCCGATTCCATATCGGCCCTTTTTTGACGGATGGCAAAGCAGCTGTCCCGCGCGCCGCGGGAAGCGAATATCGCGCGGGATTTTACACCCGATGAAATCCTCTATACGCAATGGCTCTGCCTTTTCCGATGCTTTGCAGCAACGAAGTGTCCATAAGAAAAAGGCTGCGCCAGCGCCTGTCGACGGACGCGCTGCGGAGGCGGATAGATTCCGTTCGTTCTTCCGGATACATGGAATCATCGCGTCCGGCAGAGAATACAAGGGCCAGAAACCAATCGCCCAAAATCGCCCTCGAAAGCCAAATGGCAACGGAATAAGCAACCCGAAGCAAGGCAACCCTAGGAGCATGAAGGATCCCGGAGGGTTGTTTTGTTATGGCTCTGAACAAAGTCGACATTTGCGGATTGGACACTTCGAGCCTGCCCAGGCTCACGCAGCAGCAGAGCAGGGAGTTACTGCTTAAAATAAAAAGAGGGGATGTGGAAGCGCGGGAGGAATTCATCCGGGCAAATCTTAGGCTCGTTTTGAGCGTTATCCAGCGTTTTTCCGGCCGCGGGGAGCAGATGGACGACCTGTTTCAGGTCGGCTGCATCGGTCTGATCAAGGCTGTGGAAAACTTCAATACCGACCTCGAGGTGCGCTTTTCGACCTACGCCGTGCCGATGATCATAGGCGAGCTGCGCCGCTATCTTCGGGACAACACGACGTTGCGCGTGAGCCGCTCCCTCAGGGACACGGCCTACAAGGCGCTGCGCGTGAGGAACGATCTCATGGACAGGTTCTCGCGCGAGCCGCGCCTCGATGAGATCGCAAGGGAGCTTGAGATGAGCGAGGAGGACGTCGCCTTCGCGCTTGAGGCCATCCAGGATCCGGTGTCGCTCTTCGAGCCGATCTATCACGATGACGGGGACGCCATCTTCGTCATGGATCAGGTGCGCGACGACAAGGATTGCGACGATTGCTGGCTCGACGGAATCGCTATAGGCAGCGGACTCGACCGCCTTCAGGAGCGCGAGAGGAAGATCATCGAGCTGCGCTTCTTTCAGGGGCGCACGCAGATGGAGGTTGCGGAGGAAATCGGCATCAGCCAGGCGCAGGTGTCGAGGCTGGAGAAGAGCGCGCTTAAGCACATGCGTAAATTCGTATAGACCGAACCACGCGGGAAATCATGCATATCGTTCATACTAGAACGCCGTCTGCCTTGTTCGCGGGCGGCGTTTGTGGTACGATATTCACTGTATGACAGGCACAGGGTCGTACCATTTCTTACTGGAGGATGGATGTGGATGAAAAAAGTGAAAGCGCTGTTTTCAACCCTGCTGGTAATGATGCTCGCGTTTAGCCTCGCCGCACCCGCCCTGGGCGATAAGACCCAGGCGGACCGCAGCGTCGAGGGTAACCTGTTCAAACTCACCACCGCCGAAGATTTCGCGCTGGGGGAACTCGAGGGCCTCGCCATTGACGAAACCGTCGGCAACGGCGCGCTCAGGCTCGCGCCGGGCGCGACTTCGGGAACCTATGTCAGCGACGTCATCGGCGTGGAGCCGTTCGAGAGCCTCGTCGCCTCTTGGAACGCGGATGTGCCGCAGGGCGCGAAAATCGAAGTGTTCGCGCGCGTATACGTTATCGCGCAGGATGCCTGGACCATATGGATGAGCTGGGGCGAGTGGAGCCCGGACATCAGGCGCGGCAGCACCGAGGACCAGGACGATCTTGCCTATATGGATATCGATACGCTGACCCTCTCCAGCTCCGTGGGCGAAACCGCGAACCTCGTCCAGATGAAAGCCGTGCTCACGGCCGCGCCGGACGGAACGAGTCCGGTTCTCCGCCAGCTTGCCAGCACCTATAAGAACACACAGGAAGGCCAGGCGATCAAGCCCATCTTTTACGGGGAGGCGATGGAGCTTCCCGCCAGCGCCGTGCTCGACACCCCCGCGTATTCCCAAATGATTCGGGAGCAATCCATCGCCAACGTCATGTGCAGCGCGACCACCATCTGCGTGCTGCTCAACGACAGGGGCGAGGATATGCTGCCCGAGGAGATCGCCCTGATCGATTACGACAAGAGTTTCGAGGGCTTCGGCAACTGGTCGTACAGCGTAGCCGCGGCGGGCGCTTTCGGATACGATGCGTACTGCCAGTTCGGCGACGCGGATCTTTTAAAGCAGGAGCTCGCGCACGGGTACTCCGTGGGCATCGGCGTTCAGTACAGCAACTCCGAGAGCGGCAGCTATCCCTATCTTGAGAATGCACCCATCGCGAACACGAGCGGCCACCTGATCACCATCACGGGGTATGAAACCATCGACGGCGTCGATTACTTCTATTCCAGCGACTCCGCCGCGGGCACCGACGCGGTCTGTCTGGTGCGCTACCGCGCGGATCAGCTTATGAGCTGCAACCGCAGCGGGATGATGTACATCGTCCATGACAAGGAGGATGTCACGACCTACCAGCCCAACCGCGTCGCGGCGGAGCTCGTGCCCGCCGAGGGGGTGGAGAACGCCTATATGCTCATGGCGGGCGGTGAACAGATCGTGTTGGACGCGAGCTTCGACGGCAAGATGCTCAGGAGCGCGGGCGGCGGCATCATCGCCTGCTATGTCGAGGAGGAAACGCCTCCCTCCATGCCATCGGGCGTGAAGACCACGACTGCCAACAATCGCTTCATCTATTCGGTCAACGCGAAGGACGGCCTGATCCGCATCGATCCCACCAGCGTATTCCGGGGCATCGAGGGCGCGAAAACGCTGCACGTGTTCGTCATGATGAACAACGGGGTCACGTACGAGGCGGTCCTTTCGTTCGAGACCGCCGCGACGCCCGAGCCGACAGCCGCGCCCACCCCGGAGGCAACCGAGGCCGCGGCACCCGTCGCCACGGCTGCGCCTGCACCCGCGCAGGATAACAGCTTGCTGCTGATCATCGCCCTTGTGGCGGCGGCCGTGACCGCCGTCATACTCCTTATCGTCATGAGTAAGAAACGCCGTAAATAGTCCGTTAAGCCGGATCGGCGAAGGAAGGGAACGGCTTTAAGGCCGTTCCCTTTTGTTGCCCATGGGCGTATAATGGCCATATGCAAAAGCTTCCGCAGGAATTTCTGGATCGTATGAAATCGCAGCTCGGGGCGGAATACCCGGCTTTTCTCGCGTCCTATGATCAGCCTGCGACGCGCGGGCTCCGTGTGAACACGCTCAAGATCGCGCCCGCGGACTTTTTAAAAATCAGCCCCTTCGCGCTGCGTCCCTCGGGCGTCGCCGCAGATTCCTTCATCCTGATAGAGGACGCTCAGGGCGTCGGCAGGCATCCCTATCACGCGGCGGGATTGTTCTATGTTCAGGAGCCCTCGGCCGCGCTTCCCGGGGCGCTGGCGGGCATTGAGCCGGGTATGCGCGTGCTCGACCTGTGTGCCGCGCCCGGAGGAAAGAGCGGCGCGGCGGCCGCGCGGCTCGCGGGGCAGGGCTTTCTTCTTGCCAACGAGGTCGTGCCCAACCGCGCGCGCGTACTGCTTTCGACGCTCGAGCGCATGGGCGTCGTCAACGCTGCCGTGACCTCCGCGCGGCCGGAAGCCGTGGCCGAGGCTTTCCCCGCGTACTTCGACGTTGTGCTCGTCGACGCGCCCTGTTCGGGCGAGGGGATGTTCCGCAAGGACGGCGAGGCCGTCGCCGCATGGAGCCCGGCGCACGTGCGCGCCTGCGCCGCGCGCCAGAGGCTTATACTCGATTCCGCGGCAAAGTGTGTGCGGGAGGGCGGCGTAATCGTTTATTCGACCTGCACGTTTTCGGCGGAGGAGGACGAGGCGGTCGTCGAGGGCTTCGCGCGGGACAATCCGGGTTTTCTCATTGAGGCGATGATACGTCTATATCCGCATACAAGCGCGGGGGAAGGCCATTTCGCGGCGCGTTTGAGGAGGACGGGCGGGGAATACGAGGCGCAGCAGCCGCTCAGGCTCAAGCCCTGCAAAGACGTCCAATACCGTGCGGTTATGGAGGATATCTTTTCTTCGCTTCCGGACGGGGAACCGTATGTTTTGCCAGACGGCCGTGTGACGCTTTTGCGGGAGCTTTTGCCCGCTGGGCTCGCGAGGCTTCGCGTGCTCTCTTCAGGCGTTGCGGCGGGGGAGCTTGCCCAAGGCCGGTTCGCGCCGTCTCACGCGCTGTTTCTCGCGGTGCACGGGGGCGTTTTTTCAAAAGTTCTGTCATTTTCGCCGCAGGCGCAAACCCTCGCCGCGTTCATGGCCGGGGAGGAGCTTTCCGCAGGCGAAAATCTCAAGGGATACTGCGCCGTCGCGGTTGAGGGATATCCGCTCGGCTTTGGGAAAGCGTCCGCAGGGGCGCTGAAGAACCATCTTCCCAAGGGTCTTCGCGCGGGCGGAAATGTTTCCGCGCGGCATTGACAGCACATTTCCTTTCTGTTAAAATACGTTATTGTCGGCACGGCGCGGCAGGGTATCGCGCGCGCGGACGCGGCTTTGCCGGGAGATGAGCGCCTGTAGCTCAGCTGGATAGAGTAACGGCCTTCTAAGCCGTGGGTCCAGGGTTCGAATCCCTGCGGGCGCGCCAGGTATGGTGGGTGTAGTTCAGTTGGTTAGAATGCCAGATTGTGGCTCTGGAGGTCGTGGGTTCGAGACCCACCACTCACCCCATTTCTTTTTCTGCGGAGCGCGCGAGGTCGTTGGGGTGTCGCCAAGCGGCTAAGGCCCCGGATTTTGATTCCGGTATCCGCAGGTTCGAATCCTGCCACCCCAGCCAATCGGTATGACCCGTTAGCTCAGTTGGTAGAGCATTTGACTTTTAATCAAAGGGTCCGGAGTTCGAGTCTCCGACGGGTCACCAAAAGCGTTGTTGGCGCGTATGCGGGCGTGGCGGAATTGGCAGACGCGCCGGATTTAGGTTCCGGTGCCGCAAGGCGTATGAGTTCAAGTCTCTTCGCCCGCACCATAACATTGCTGGCGGGTATAGTGTAATGGTAACACATTAGCCTTCCAAGCTGAGATAGTGGGTTCGAGTCCCATTACCCGCTCCAGAAAACGACGGCCCACAAGGGTCGTTGTTTTTTAGCAGGCCGGCTCAGGAAATTCGATTTGAGGTTTAGCATGAACAAAAGCTGGAAAAGACAATTCGCAATCATCTACGCCGGACAGGCGTTCTCGATTTTGGGTTCCGCCACCGTCCAGTTTGCCGTGATCTGGTGGCTGACCGTCCAAACGGAATCCGCCCTCACGCTGACCCTGTCGACCATGGCCGCATTGCTTCCGAACATGCTGATCGGGCCTTTTGCGGGGGTATGGATCGACCGGTACAACCGTCGGAGCGTTATGATCGCCGCCGACGGCCTGGTGGCGCTCTCGAGCGTCGTCCTTGGCGCGGCGTTTCTCCTTGTCGAAACGCCCCCGAACTGGTTCATCTATATTGTTTTGTTTCTGCGCGGGCTTGGCAACACGTTTCACGGCCCCGCCATGCAGGCTGCCATCCCCACGCTTGTGCCGACGGAGATGCTCACCAAGGTCGGCGGATGGAGCAATTTAATCATTTCCCTTTCCAGCATGCTGGGGCCTGTGCTGGGCGCCGCGCTGATGGGATTCCTGCCCGTCGCCAGCATTATGCTCGTCGATATTCTGGGGGCCGTTTTCGCCATCGTGTGCCTGTTGTTCGTTTCGATACCCGACGTTGCGCGAACCAACGGTGAATTGCATGTGCTTTCCGACATGAAGCTGGGTTTCAAGGCCATGAAGGCAAACAAGCCGCTGATGGCCGTGTTTTTCCCGCTGGTGATCATGAGCATCCTGTACATGCCCCTGGGTTCTTTGTATCCGCTGCTGGTACGTACCCATTTTATGGGTGGAGCGTGGCACAACAGCGTCGTGGAATTCGTTTTTGCGGGCGGGCTGCTCGTTTCCTCGATAGTCATAGGCATATGGGGCGGCATGAAAAAAAGATTTTTGATGGCGTCGCTTGCGATAGGCCTTCTGGGAGCGGCATCCCTTTTAAGCGGGGCGCTGCCTCCGAGCGGATTCTGGCTTTTCGTCGTTTGCTGCTTCTTTATGGGCAGTTCCGGCACATTCATGAACGTGCCGATCATGGCCTACACGCAGGAGACCATCGCCCCTGATATGATGGGCAAGGTGTTTTCCCTGCTCATGACCGCGATGACGCTGGCAATGCCCATAGGCCTTCTGGTGGCGGGCCCGGTCAGCGAAGCCGTAGGCGTCGATACATGGTTCTTCTGGTCGGGCGTCGCCCTGATTGCCACCGCTATCCTCTGCCGGGCGCTGACGCGGCGGTATGATCGGGAAACGCTAAGGCCGCAAACTGGCCCTGCGGAGGGAAAGGCGGCATAGCGCAGCCCCGCTCCACTCAGTGCGCTTCGATATAGCGGTCCAGCGCGCGGTGGTATAGGTCGAGCCTCGTTTCCTGCGGCTCGGTTTTTTCGCCCAGCACGAGGTCGACCATGTAATGCGGGGTTTTCCCGCCGACCGTCATGGACTTGATGCAGGATACGCAGTATACTACGACGTCCCGGCAGGGCATCTGGGCGGCGCGCTTCTTTTGCAGCGCCACGACCTGCTCAATGGGGAGCAGCGGATAGAAGTTGTCGCCGCAGCAGATGGATTGCGTGCCGCTGAATGCGGATTCGACGATATTGATGTTCATCCTCCCAATTAGCCCGCGCACCGCCGCGTGTACCTGCGGCTTGGGCCGATAGGAGCAGGAATCTTGCACCGAGACCGTGAGGCCGCCGTAATCCGGAAGGGGCAGGTTTTCGATGCCGTTTAACACTTCCCATACGGAAATGGTCTGTACTCCCTCGTAGAGGGAACGGAACCTCCGGTCGCAGCCCGCGCAGTTGTTGACGATGGTGGAGCCATGGGGCAACTGCGGATCATGATGACAGCAGAGACTGTGCAGCTTCACCGGCATGAAATATTCGTTGAGCAGGCGCAGCATTTTTTGTGCGGCCTCGGGCTTGTACACGCACAGCGCGCAGCCCGGGTTGAAATAGACCTTTTCCTTGTCGATGTCCGAAATTTGAATACTCGGGATCCGAAGCCCTTCCATCGTGCGTCCTCCATGCGTGCTGCGCGGCGCGAAACGCGGGGAACCGCCGCGCTTTCGACATTATACCATATATCGTTCGAATTGCGCGCGCGAAGCGCAGGGCCGCGGAACGCCGCTTTCCTGGGTATGCCGCTTCCAGCATCCCCCAAACCGTGTTATAATTTCCTCGAGGTGATTCGATGGGCGTGTGCTACATTTTCGCTTCCCTTGCGTGCGGCTGGACCCCTCCTGTCGGGCCCGGCGACCTTGTCGTCGCCGCCGACGCGGGGTATCTGCGCCTGAACGGCGTCAAGCCCGACCTCGTCGTGGGCGATTTCGACTCCCTCGGCTTCGTGCCGGAAGGGGAAGGCGTGGTGCGCCATCCGGCCCGCAAGGACGATACGGATACGCTGCTCGCCGTCAGGCTCGGGCTCGCGCGGGGCTGCCGGACATTCGCGATACTCGGCGGCCTGGGCGGCAGGCTCGACCACACCCTCGCCAACATCCAGACGCTTGCCTATCTAAGCGCGCGCGGCGCGCGGGGCTGCCTCGTGGGGGCGGAGGAAACCGCGCTCATGCTCGACGGCGGATCGATCCGCTTCGCGGCGGGGCTGTCGGGCGCGATCTCCGTGTTCGCGTACGGCGCGCCCGCGCGCGGCGTTACGGAAGAGGGGCTGGAGTATCCTCTCGACCGGGCGACGCTTTCGCCGGACTACCCGCTCGGCGTGAGCAACGCTTTTTCGGGGAGCCCCGCGCGGATTTCCGTCGAAGAGGGGCGCCTTTTAATCGTCTGGAACGGCCGCCCCGAGGATACCGATTTCTTTCTTTAATTGATATGCGGCGGAGACGCCGGGGATATTTTAATGTTTTCGAAGGAGGATTCCATGGATTTTTCGGAGTGCGTCGCGACGAGGCGCAGCGTCAGGCATTTTAAGGGGCAACCGGTCGCCCGGGAGCTGGTCGAACGGATCGTGGCCGCGGCGGCGTTTGCGCCGTCGTGGAAGAATGCACAGTCCGCGCGCTACATAGCCGTGTTGGACGAGGCGCTCAGGGGCAGGATCGCGCGGGAGTGCGTCATGGGATATGAGCGGAACAGAGTTATTATAGAAGGCGCGCCGCTCCTGATCGTCATGACCTATGTCGCGGGTCGCTCCGGCTTCGAGCGGGACGGCGGCTTTTCCACAAGCAAGGGCGCGCATTGGGAGAGCTTCGACGCGGGCATCGCCGCGCAGACGTTCTGCCTTTCCGCATGGAACGAAGGGCTTGGCAGCGTGATCTTGGGTATCTTCGATGAACAAAAGGTCATCGAAGCCGTCGGTGTCCCCGCGGGGCAGAAGGTGGCCGCGCTCATCGCGCTGGGCTACCCCGACGAAACGCCGCCTATGCCGCGCAGGAAGGATGCGCATGAAATCCTGACCTTTATTTAAGCAAAGAAAAGGCCATTGGATATTTCGGAGGAACGCGCGTGCGTTCCTTCTTCGCTTTTCGCATAACACCCAGAGAACTGGAAAAACCTAAAGGGAAGCGAAAGGGGGGCGAAGGGCTGAACACGGCGCTGCATTTGAACATCCACCGCAAGGAAGCGTGGGACAAGGTCACGGGGCGGGCGAAGTATACGGACGATTTTCCAGCGGCGGGGTATCTTTGCGCGCGGCTCGTCACGAGTACGCGCGCGCATGCGCGTATCCTTTCCATCGACGCGTCGAAGGCGCTTTCCCTCAAGGGCGTGGCGGCGGTTGTGACCGGGGCGGACTGCGCGGCGCTTTTCGGCCCCCTCTTGCAGGACAGGCCCGCACTCGCGCGGGGCATCGTGCGCTACGCCGGGGAGCCGGTGGCGCTCTGCGTCGCCGTGGACGAACCCACGGCACAGGCTGCCGCGCGCCTGGTCGCGGTGGAGTACGCGGATCTGCCCGTTACGCTTACGCCAGCGGAATCGCTCGCGGCAAAGGCCGCGCCCATACACGAGGACCTTGCCTTTTACAGGCGCGTGATGCCCGACGTGCGCCC
>DATMYG010000287.1:0-9222 GCA_035561055.1 Clostridia bacterium
AAGCCCACGATGTTGGCAAGCGAGGCCTTGATCTTTTCCACGATGTCCACGACGCCCGGATCGGCTTCCAACTCGCCGGAAGCGATCTTGTCCCAATAGCGCGCGCCGAGCTCCGCCTTAAAGCCCTGTATGGTTTGCTGCTCGGTTCTGATCTTGCCGTTGATGCGGGTAATCTCGATTTTGTCCCCCGCCTTTTCGGTGGTGGACTTTGCGAACTCGCCGATTTTGTCGAAAATAGCCATGCGAAAATCCCCCTTTTAATGATAGCTTATTATACCAATTCGCCCGCGGCTTGTTCAAGTATGCCGGAGCGCTATTTCCTGTCGAACTGCCCCGACCGATCGCCCAACAACGCGTGCGTTTCAGCCGCCGAAGCGCACCATGCGTATCGCGCCCGCCCCGCACTCCTTCGCGCACTGGCCGCAGCCGATGCAGACGCTGCCCGTTTTCTCGGGAAAGGGACGCTCCGGTTCCTCCGGGTCGCGCAGCGTCATCGTAAGATAGCTCATCGGGCACCAGCGCGCGCATTGCGCACATTTGACGCACAGCGCGTAATCGATCTGCGGCACGGCCTTGGACACGGCGTTCCCTCCGTTTTCCTCATTCGTTTGACATATTATATCATGAACGGCGCGCTTTCGGATTGTTTTTCCGAAGCCCGATATGTTATAATCGCCTTCGTATGAAAGAACGATTCAAAAGCGTCGCGGGCATCGCCGCGGCGTACGCGGGCACGCTGTTCGGGGCGGGCTTCGTTTCCGGGCAGGAGATCCTCCGCTTTTTCGCCGCGTGGGGCAGCCTTGGCATACTCGGCGCGCTCATTGCGGGCGCAGGCTTCGCGGCGCTCGGTGCCGTTATCATGGGCCTCGCGCGTCGTCTCGGCACTGCGGATTACGAGCGGGTCGTCTCCCCCGTCGGCGGCGCGCTGCCGAAGATCATTGAGGTGCTCATTTCCACGTGGCTGTTCGGCGTCATCACGGTCATGCTCGCGGCCGCGGGCACCCTCTTTGAAACGCTCACGAACCTGCCTGCTCTTTTAGGCGCCGCCATTCTCACGGCGGCCGTGCTGGTCGTAAACCTCCTCGGCGCGGAGGGCTTTACCCGGGCGCTTTCCGCCGTGGTGCCCGTCATGATCGCGCTGGGCTTCGGCACGGCGGCCGCGGGCGCGTTCATCGGACCGGACGCCACGCTGCAGGCGGGCGCTTCGCCGGACCTCGCCGTCGCCCCGCATTGGCTCGTGAGCGCGGCGCTGTACATTTCCTACAACATACTTGGCCCCATAGGCGTGCTCGCCCCGCTCGGCCGTAAGACGGCGCGTGAGGGCGACGTCAGGCTCGGCGCTCTCATCGGCGGCGGCGTGCCGGGGCTGTTCGCGGCGCTGTTGTGTGCGGCCATGCTCAAAAACCAGGCCGTCGCACGCGCGTTCGATATGCCCATGTTCGCCATTGCGCGGGGAATCAGCCCCGCGCTCGGCTACGTCTACGCCGGGGTGCTGTTCCTGGGCATCTTCACGGCGACGAGCGGCATTTCCTTTTCGCTGCTCTCGCGGCTCTCAGCCTACCGCCTGCCGGGGATACTGGGCAAGCGCGCCTTCCTTGTAAGCCTTGTGTGCGCGCTGGCGTTCGCATTGAGCAGGCTCGGTTTTGCCTCGCTCGTGGGCACGGTCTACCCCGTGTACGGGTGGCTCGGCTTCGCAGTCATCGCGCTGATGATCGTCAACAGAATCAGGGCCCGGAAGCTGCCGCAATCCGGCGGAGAGCGGGCTTCTATGGATTAGCTCTGCTTATCCCTCCGCATAGTTTAGGGCGTCCGCTCACGAGCGGACGCCCTCATGATACCCCGCAGCGGGTTTTATCAGCTCCAGATGAGCCAAATCAGCAGATAGCCCGTCAGGATCGCCGCTGTCGTGGCGGGGATGCTGATCTTCATGTATTCGCGCGTACGGACCTCATAGCCGTTCTTGCGCAGTATCCCGATGGCGGCGATGTTCGCGGAGGCGCCGATCGGCGTGAAATTTCCGCCCAGCGTAGCCCCGCACAGCAGGCCAAAGTAGAGGATCGTCGGGTTTATATTCATCATCGAAGCGATGCCGGTAATCACGGGCAGCATCGTGGCGACATACGGGATGTTATCGATAAACGCAGAGAGAAGCACCGACACCCAGACGATCATGGTATACAGGATCATGATGTTGTCCCCGCTGAAACGGATGAACAGCTTGCTGATCTCATCAACCAGCCCGGCTTCTTTGATGCCGGCGATGACGATGAAGAGCCCCGAGAGCAGGAGCAGCGTGGTATAGTCTATTTCCTTGAGCGTTTCCAGCATCAGCGCTTTGTTCCTTGTGCGGATCAGCGTAATGACCATCCCCACGACAAACAGGCCGATACAGATATAACCGTTGATGAGCGCAGGCTTGTTCGGGATGAACGAGGCGGCGATCAGCAGAAGCAGCATCATCGCCAGCAGAACGGACGGCAGATAGTTGGTGACGACCGTCCTGTGTTTTTTCAGGTCTTCGGAAAGCGGATCGCCGTATTTCCGGAACAGGATCAGACACACCAGCGTGAAGGCAATCGCCCCGGCCTGCACGACCCAGAACATGCCGAGCTTACCCTGATACACGAAGAAATCCGAAAACGTCATGCCCGCGTGGCTGCCAAGCAAAATGGACGTCGCATCGCCCACGAGGGTCGCGGCACCCTGCAGGTTCGAAGATATGGCGATGGCGATCACGCTCGGCACGGGCGACATGTTCAGCCTCTTCGACATCGTCAGCGCGATGGGGGCCACCATCAGCACGGTCGCTACGTTGTCGACGAACGCAGAAATGATGCCGGCGAACAGGGCGAGCGCAACGATGGCCCACTTGACATCCGGCACCCGCGAGAGCACCAAGTCGGCCAGCAGCGCGGGCATTTTCGACTCGATAAAAAGCGCGACGATACCCATCGTGCCCGCGATCATCAGAATCACGTTAAGGTCGACGGCCGACAGCGCCTCGCCCACCGTCAGCGTGCCGCTGAGGATAAAAATCAGCGCGGAGCTGAGCGCGACCGCCGCCCGGTACTTGGGCAGCACGAGCAACAGTACGTAGGTTACAAGAAACAGAATCAGCGCAAATACCATAGCATTTCCTTCAACATTAGTTTTTTGGGGGATATATATACGCGAAGGGCTTGCCCGCGTTCCCGGCGCGGAGCGGAAGCCAAGCGCCTATATTATATTTTTAACATGCCTCGCGCCCGGAATCAATCCTAAAAAGCCGTATCTTTCGGGTAAATTCCCGTGGGAGCCCCGTTTTATGCAAAAAAGTATGCCGCAGCGGTTTTCCGCAGCGGCATACTCATGCGCGTTCTTTTCTCGAGCCGTATTATTTCCTCAGCCCCAGATCGGCGATGATCTTGCGGTAACGCTCGATGTCCGAATCCTTGAGGTAATTGAGAAGGCCCCTGCGCTGGCCGACCATCTTCAGAAGGCCGCGGCGGGAATGGAAGTCCTTCTTGTGAACCTTGAGGTGCTCGTTGAGGTGGTTGATGCGCTCGGTCAGCAGCGCGATCTGCACCTCGGGGGAGCCGGTGTCTCCCTCGTGGAGCTGATACTTCTGGATGATTTCCTGTTTGGTTGGCATGGGAACACTTTCCTCCTAAAATAGTGATCATCGCCCAGAGCCGTGTAATGCGTCGGAGTCGTCGCAAAACTCAGCGGAGGGTTCTTGACCATGGAAGTATATCACAGAAAAAAGCCGTTGTAAACCGCGATTTTACTGGATTTTCAGCAGTTCGGCGGCCTTTGCCGCGTCGAGCGCAATGCGCGCGCGAAGCGCCTCAAGCCCGTCGAACTTCATTTCGCCGCGCAGTCTTTCGACGAATTCGATGCGAAGCGTTTCGCCGTAAATATCGCCCGAAAAACCGATCAGGTGCGTTTCGACGGTGGTTTTCTCCCCGCCGACGGTCGGGTTGCTTCCCACGTTGGTGACGCCTGCGTACGTTTTGCCGCAAACCGCCGCGCGCGTCGCGTACACGCCGTCCTTGGGCAGCACGAGGCCTTCTATGTCCGTCAGGTTGGCCGTAGGGAAGCCGATGCTCCGCCCGATGCCCTTATTCGGCGCGACCGTGCCCGCGAGTGCGTACGGCCTTTGGAGCATTTTTGCGGCAAGCGCGACCTCACCCGCCTCGAGCGCGGCGCGGATACGCGTGCTCGAGAGCGGCTCGCCCAAAAAGAGCACCGGCTGCACGACGTCCACCGCGAAGCCTAATTCCCGCCCGAGCGCCGAAAGGAGCGCCGTATCCCCTGTCCCGTTTTTGCCGAAGGTATAATTATAGCCCGCGACGGCGCGGCGCATATGGAAACGGAAAACGAGCATTTCAAGGAACGCGCGCGGCTCCATCGCCGCGAACTGCGGCGTAAAGTCATCCGCAGCGACCGCGCAGAACGCGCCGAGCGCCTCGAGGCGCGCCTCGTCGGTCATCAGCAGGGGCGGTTGCTTGCCGAACGCCGCCATCGGATGATGGGAAAAGGTATACACGAGCGGGTCGAGGCCATCCTTGCGCGCGGCCTCGACGGCCCGCGCGAGGATCGCGGCATGACCGGGATGCACGCCGTCGAACGTGCCAAGGGCAACCGACGTTCCCTTCATGCTTCCTCCCCTCCCTTCGTGAGATTCAAGCGGATGTGAAGCTTCCCCCCGCGCGCGAGGCCGATGCCGACGAACAAGCCGTTTGCATAGACGCGAAGCGACGTTTCCTCGGGATACGCCTCCATTTTCCGCGGCGCGATCTCCGCCCCGTTGACCAGCAGGCGCAGTTGCTGGGCGGAAAGCTCCAGCCGCGCCTCGGGCAGCGACCCGAGCGCGTCCTCGATGGAAACCGCGGCTTCCTCCAGCCTGCCCTCGGCCCCGAGGGCCGCAAGCTCCGCGACGGTATGGGAATCCCCTATGGAAAAGTTGCCGGTGCGCGTGCGCAGGAGGAACGACATATGCGCGGGCACGCCCAGCGCAACGCCCAGATCCGCGCAAATAGAGCGCACGTAGGTACCCTTCGAGCAAACCAATTTGATGAGGAATCTGTCCTCGTCCGTCTGCTCGATTAAGTTGAGGGAGTAGACCTCGATTTCTCTGCTGATCCGCACCGCCTCCGCGCCCTGCCGGGCGAGCTGGTAGAGCTTTTTCCCGCCGACGCGCACGGCGCTGTACATGGGCACGATCTGATCGATCTCCCCCGTGAAACGCGGGAGAACGGATTTGAGCTCGTCGGCAGTCACGCGCCTGTTTGAGCGCGACAATACCGCCCCGTAGGAATCCTGCGTGTCGGTGGAAGCGCCGAAGCGAACCTCGGCGACGTATTCCTTTCGCTTGTCCACAAGATAATCGAACAGCCGCGTCGCGCGCCCGACGCAGACGGGCAAAACCCCGGAAGCGCCGGGATCGAGCGTACCCGTATGGCCCACGCGCCGGGTGCCGAAGAGCTTTCGCACGTCCGTCACCGCGTCGCTCGAGGTCATGCCGGGCGGTTTTAGAAGGTTGACGACGCCCTCGATCATGCGCCTATCGCATCCCCTGCAAGCCGGAGGGTAGCTGCCGCGACCTCGCCCATAGACCCCTGGGCGCTGTAGCCCGCGGCACGCGCATGCCCGCCCCCGCCCATGCGCGCGGCGATCGCGCCGACGTCGGCATAGTGCTTGGAGCGAAGGCTCACCTTGAAAGCGCCCGGGCCGGACTCGCGGATGAGGATGGCGAGCTCCACGCCCTCGACGTCGCGGATGTGGTCGATGATGCCCTCGGTATCCTCGCCGGAAGCGCCGCAGGCGGAGATTTCCCCGGCGCTCAGGCACGATAGGCCAACCCTGCCCCCGGCGTGCAGCGCCAATTTCGTCAGCGCCGCGCCGAGGAGCTTTTGCTTGTGCAGGGGGATCGTGCGGTAGACGCGGCGGTTGATTTCCGCGTTATCGGCGCCGCTCTCCATGAGGGAAGCGGCGATGCGAAGCGTATCCGGCGTGGTGCTCGAATAGGCAAAGCAGCCCGTGTCGGACATAAGCGCGGCGTAGAGGCATCTGGCCGCGTCCGCATCCGACCGGACGTTCAGCCGCACGAACAGACGGTAGATCAGCTCCCCCGTCGCGCCCGCTTTTTCCACATAATTGTATTGCGCATATCCCCTGTTCGTGGCGTGGTGGTCGATATTCACGCGGGCCTGTGCCGCGTTAAAAAGCGGCAGAGCGGATCCGAGCCGCTCCGCGTCCGCGCAATCCGCGGCGATGGCGACGCGCGCATGCCGCGCCTCTTCCGGCCGCAGCACGCTGGACGCGCCGGGCAGGAACTCGTAGACATGCGGCACGGCATCCTCGCAGACGCATTGCGCGCGCTTTCCCATGCTTATAAGCATGCGCGCGAGCGCGAGTGCGGAACCCAGCGTGTCCCCGTCGGGGGAAACGTGGGCAAGGACGAGAAAATCATCGTTCTGTTCGATGAGCTCCGCTATGGACGAAAGGGCGTCCATTTCATTCCCCCGTACGCTCGCGCTCGAGATCCCGAAGGATGCCCGCGATGCGCACGCTGTACTCGATCGAGTTGTCGAGGATGAACTTGAGCTGCGGGAGCTGGCGAAGCTCCATCCTGTTTCCCAACTCATGGCGGATGAAGCCCGCGGCCCGGTTGAGGGCCGCGACCGTCTCTTCGCGAACCGCGTCGTCCTTGTCATATACGCTGACCTTGACTTTCGCCTGCTTCTGGTCGTTGGTAACCTCGGCGCTCATGATGGTGGTCATGGGTGAAACGCGCGGGTCCTTCATGTCCCTGACGATTTCGCTGATGGTTTTCTTGACCTCTTCATTGATGCGGTCAAATCGTATGTTTGCCATTGTGTTCCTTCCGTGCCGGGCGCGGGCGCTGCCGCCGCCCGGTTATCGCTTGACTTCCTCCATAACAAAGGCTTCGATCACGTCGCCCTGCTGGAGATCGTTGAAATTCTCGATTCCGATGCCGCACTCGTAGCCCGCGGCAACCTCCTTGGCGTCGTCCTTGAAGCGCTTAAGAGAGCCGATCTTGCCCTCGTGCACCACGATACCGCCGCGGACCACCCTGACCTGCGCGCTACGGGATACCTTTCCTTCCTGCACATAGGAGCCCGCGATGGTGCCTACGCCGCTGACCTTGAAGGTTTCGCGAACGCTCGCGTGGCCGAGCACCACCTCGGTGAACACGGGCTTGAACATGCCCTTCATGGCGTTCTGGATATCCTCGATGGCGTTGTAGATGATGCGGTAGAGCCGCATGTCCACCTTTTCCTTCTCCGCCGCGGCCCGCGCGCTGGCGCTCGGGCGCACGTTGAAGCCGATGACGATGGCGTTGGACGCGGAGGCGAACATAATGTCCGTATCCGTGATGGCGCCGACGCCGCCGTGGATGCACCTGACGCGCACCTCCTCGTTGGAGAGCTTCTCGAGCGCCTGCTTGACCGCCTCCACCGAGCCCTGCACGTCTGCCTTGACGATGACGTTGAGGTCCTTGACCTCGCCCTCGGCGATCTGGCTGAACAGGTCGTCGAGCGACACCTTCGAGAGGCTCTTGAGCTGCTCGGCCTTCTGCTTGTCGCGCCGCTCCTCCGCGACCTGGCGGGAAAGCTTGTCGATTTCGGCAACGTTCAGAATATCGCCCGCGCTGGGCACCTCGGAGAAACCGAGCACCTCGACGGGCATGCTGGGACCGGCCTCGCTGACGCGCCTGCCCTTGTCGTCCACCATGGCGCGCACGCGGCCGTATGCCGTGCCCGCGACGATGGTGTCGCCTATTTTGAGCGTGCCGTTCTGCACGAGCACCGTGGCGATCGGGCCGCGGCCCTTGTCAAGCTCTGCCTCAATGATGGTGCCTTTGGCAAGTCTGCCGGGATTTGCGCGAAGCTCCAATACGTCCGCCTCGAGCAGGATCATCTCGAGCAGCGTGTCGAGCCCCATTCTGGTCTTCGCGGACACGGGCACGCAGATCGTCTCGCCGCCCCACTCCTCGGAGACGAGGCCGTACTCGGTGAGCTGTTGTTTGATGCGCTCGGGGTTGGCGCTTTCTTTGTCCATCTTGTTGAGCGCCACGATAATGGGCACGTTCGCCGCCTTCGAGTGGTTGATCGCCTCGATGGTCTGCGGCATGATGCCGTCATCCGCCGCGACGACGAGGATGACGATGTCCGTCACCTGCGCGCCGCGCGCGCGCATCGAGGTGAACGCCTCGTGGCCCGGCGTGTCGATGAAGGTGATCTGCCTGCCGTTGCAGGTAACCGTGTACGCGCCGATATGTTGCGTGATTCCACCCGCTTCGCCCTCGGTCACATTGCTGTGGCGAATAGCGTCGAGCAGGGAAGTCTTGCCGTGGTCGACGTGGCCCATGATTGTGACGACGGGCGGGCGCACGACGAGGTTCTCGTCGGCATCCGTTTCATCGCTGCGCTCGTTGAGCACTTCCTCGGCGGTTTTGGCGATGTTGCGCTCCAGCTCGATGCCGTAGTCGGAAGCGATAAGCGAGCAGGTGTCGAAGTCGATCTCCTGGTTGATCGTTGCGAGCGTGCCCAAAATGAACAGCTTCTTGATGATCTCGGCCGCCGGTTTGCCGATTTTTTCGGAGAGGTCCTTAACCGTTATCGTTTCCGAGGTGATCACCGCCTTCTCGATCTTCACAGGCTCCGGTTTAAGCTGCACCTGCTGCTTTTTCCTCCTGCGCCCGCCGGAGGTGCTGTCCTCATCCCAGGCGCTCGCGCTCGGCGCGGCCTCCTTCATGAGGGTTTTCTTGCTCTTGATGTGCCTATCGTCCTGGCTGCCCGTGCGGGGGCGTGCCGCGTTCTTGGCCGGGTCGTAGGTGCGCGCAGGCTGCTGCGGCGCGGCCGCGCCGGGCTCTCCCACGCGGGGCTTGCCGCCCGCCGGCCTCGCGCCCGGCGCCCGCGGCGGATATCCGCCAGGCCTCGCGCCGTCCTTGGGCGGGAAGCCGTCCTTTTGCTGGAAACCGCCCTCGCGCGGCCTGAAGCCGTCCCTCTGCTGGAAGCCGCCCTCGCGCGGTCTGAAGCCATCCCTTTGCTGATAGCCTCCCTCGCGCGGCGGCCGCGTATCCGTACGCGGCGGATAACCGCCCTCGCGCGGAGGCCTGTTGTCGGTCCTCGGCTGGTAGCCGCCCTCGCGCGGCGGATAGCCGCCTTCACGCGGAGGCCTGTTGTCGGTCCTCGGCTGGTAGCCGCCCTCGCG
>DATMYG010000288.1:0-5499 GCA_035561055.1 Clostridia bacterium
GGCGAGGTCCATACCCGTGTCGTACTCGGTGCCCTTGAGGGTTGCGACCAGCGCTTCTGTCGTGGGCTGCGCGGTGCCGTTGCCAAGTGGCGAGAGCGCGCAGTCGACGATGTCCACGCCCGCCTGCACTCCCATGAGATAGGTCATGTCGCCCGTGCCGGTGGTGTTGTGCGTATGCAGGTGGATAGGCACCTCGATTTCGGATTTAAGCCGCTTGACGAGAGAGTACGCGTCGTAGGGCAGCAATAGGTTCGCCATGTCCTTGATGCAAATCGTGTCCGCGCCCATCTGGACGAGTTCCTTGGCGATCTTCACGAAGTAATCCTCGTTGTGGACGGGGCTGATCGTATAGCTGATGGCGGCTTCGCACATGCCCCCGTATTTCTTGGTGTATTTGATGGCGGCTTCGAGATTGCGCACGTCGTTGAGCGCGTCGAATATGCGGATGATATCGATGCCGTTCTCGATGGCCTTGCGGCAGAATTGCTCGACCACATCGTCCGCGTAATGCTTATAGCCCAATATGTTTTGTCCGCGGAAGAGCATCTGCAGCTTCGTGTGCTTGATGGCGGCGCGAAGCTTCCTGAGCCTGTCCCAGGGGTCCTCGTTGAGGAAGCGCAGGCATGAATCGAAGGTGGCGCCGCCCCAGCATTCCAGCGACCAGTAGCCGATGCTGTCAAGGATTTCGCAGGCGGGGAGCATATCCTCCGTGCGCATGCGCGTCGCGGCCTGGGACTGGTGCGCGTCGCGCAGGATGGTATCGGTAATCAGCAGTTTATGCGACATTGTTCTCTCCTTTCATGGTATTTTGCAGTCGGTGCGCTTGCCCGGCCGGTTGAACCGACGGGGTGCGCGGGCGCGATGCGCGCGTTCAGCCTATGGCGCAGAGCGCGTCGCCGGAGTTGACGGTGGAGCCCTTTGTCACGGAAACCGAAACGACGACGCCGTCCTTAGGCGCGAGGATTTCGTTTTCCATTTTCATGGCCTCGAGTATGAGCAGCACGTCCCCGGATTTGACCCTGTCGCCCTGCTTGACCTTCACGTCGAGAATATTGCCCGGCATGGGAGCGTTGACGCTATCCCCTGCACCGGAAGCGGAAGGCGCGGGAACCGGCTTGGGTGCGGGCGCTTCCTTTACAGCCTGCGCCGGCGCGGGTTGCGCAGCGGCCTGCGCGCCGCCGATCTCCTCGACCTCAACCTCATAAGACGTCCCGTTGACGTTCACGATGAACTTACGCATAATCTCCTCCTGTTTCAATGGTTTTTATCGTTTTTTCACGCTTAAAATTCTGATTCCTGAAACATCCTCGCCCATGACCGTGGCAATGGCGGCCGAAACCGCCGCGGTGAACGCGCCCTTGGCGGGCGTTTGAGCATCCATCCTGCGGATCGAGCGGATACGAAGCCCGGCGACGTCCGGCCCCATATACTCGGCGATGGCGGCGGAAACCGCCGCGGTAAACGCGCCCCTCTCGGGCAGGCGTTCGCCGATGCGCCGGATTGAGCGGATGCGGAGCCCCGCAATGTCCGGCCCCATATACTCCGCAAGCGCCGCCGCCACGACGGCGTCGAACAGCTTGCGATCCGACGATGGCTGCGCGCCCGGTTCCGCGGATGTTCGCTGTCTCTCGCCCGAGGCCTCCGGAGTGATTTCGGAGGATTCGTTTTGCTTCTTCCTCCTTACGAACAGGAAACCAGCAATTATTATCAGGAGAAACAGGATGAGCAATCCGAGGAAAATTGTTTGCGTGCTCATCAGCATGATCGTCAGGCAGTGAAATCCCATCGTGTTCTCGTCCTCCTTTCAAAGCGACGCTTATATCAATAGCTTGCGCCCAAAATAAGCTTATAAGCAGCAATTTGATTTTCTACGATCTATCAAATCCTGCCAATTTCTTTTATTCGACGGTAAATACTCTTTTCCTGCAAAGAAAATAATTATCCTATTGCGCAGGCTTTTCTCAGTTCGCCGAGCTCGCTTTCGTTTAATTTTCTCACGTCGCCGGGTTTCATGGAGCCCAGCTTCACCGGGCCTTCCTGTACGCGGCGCAGCAGCAGCGTTTTGTGGCCGACCGCCTCCAGCATGCGCCGTATCTGACGGTTTCGTCCCTCGTGTATTGTGATGGCAAACGATGTGTTCCCATTTCCCGTCCTGTATACGTCGGTTATGCGCGCGGACGCGGTCATGCCGTCCTCAAGCGCGACGCCTTCCTCGAGCGCACGCTTCTGGTCGTCGTAAAGCTTGCCGTCGCAGACGACATAGTACGTTTTTTCGATCCCGCAGCTCGGGTGGGTCAGGGCGTACGCGAGTTCCCCGTCGTTGGTCATCAGAAGTAGGCCTTCTGAGTCGTAATCGAGCCTGCCCACATTGTAGAGCCTGTACGGCAAAGAGCGGAAGTAGTCCTGCACGGTTTCCCGCCCTTTGGGGTCGGACGCGGAACAGATGACGCCCTGCGGCTTGTAGAAGGCATAGACGACGCGCTCCGGGGCGATTTCCACGCGCTTGCCGTCGAGCGCGATCTCGTCGCGCTCCGGATCGACGCTGCAGCCGAGCGCGGCTTTTTCTCCATTGATCGTGACGCGTCCCAAAGAAATAAGCTCCTCGCATTTCCTGCGCGAAGCTATTCCCGCATCCGCCATATATTTCTGAAGCCGCATCAATGCCTCCTCCTCAGGCGGTCCACCTCCCGCTGAGCTTCTTAAGCCACTCGAAATAGCTTCTGGAATCGACGGTTTCCTCCGCGATAAGCTCGGTGGATGCCAGCGCTTTTGTCCCGCTCAAAACATACGCCCTGCCGATCGCGGTACCCTCTTCGACCGGCGCGGCGACGAGCGCGGGACATTCCACGCGCGTTGAGAGCGCGGCGCTTTCGCCTTTCTTAATCGGTATGATTATATCCTCTTTGGCAACAAGTGCCAAGGCATTTTTCATGCCGTTGTCAACCGATATGCGCGCGACGACCTCGCCTTTTTTTACGACGGTGGCAAGCTCGTATTGATCGAACCCATAATCGAGCATGGCTTGCGCGCTCTCGAACATGGCGGAACAGTTGAGCACCACGCCGATGAGCATCATGCCGTCCCGCTCGGCGGCAAAAACGAGGCACTTGCCCGCTGCCTTCGTGTAGCCGGTCTTCACGCCGCAGCCGCCCGGATATTCCCAAAGTATTTTATTTTTATTTTTTAATGTACGGGGGACGGTTCCCGTCGTCGTCCTGTAATACGTTGCGGACACGATTTCGCTGAACGTTTCCTGCCGCATCGCCGCCGCCGTAATGATTGCGAGGTCGTACGCCGTCGTGTAGTGTTCGTCGTCCGGCAGGCCGTTTGGCGTAACGAAGTTCGTGTTGAGCGCGCCGAGCTCTTTCGCCTTGGCGTTCATGAGCGCGGCGAAGCCCGCGACGCTGCCGCCCACGTGCACGGCGATGGTGATCGCCGCGTCGTTGCCGGAGACGAGCATGAGTCCGTAAAGCAAATCGCGCATGCTCAGCTTCTCGCCCTTTTGAAGATACATGCTCGACCCCTCCGCGCCGTACGCTTCCGCGGGGACCTCCGCCATCTCGTCGAGGGAGCAGTGTTCGATGGCGACGAGCGCCGTCATGATTTTCGTGGTGCTTGCCATCGGCAGTTTTTTATGCGCTTCGTTCGCCATGAGCACCATGCGCGTGTTCGCCTCGATCAATACTGCTCCGGCCGCACCTGTTTCCGGCGCTTCCTCCTGGGCATGAACAGGCGCGCAACGAAATAAGAGCAGAATCGCCACCGCGACGCCGACGATGCACCGGTATCTGCCGAGCAAGCCGCTTAGACTGCCGCCGGTCATCGCTCGATCCTCTCCTTCGTCTCGCCCGATACGAGCCGTTCGAGCATGTCCATGAGCTCCGGCAGCATTTCCACGGCGCGGTCGAACCCATCCTTGTACTGAGCGGGCAACACGCGCACCTTCTTGCCGGAAACCGAAAGGAACGCCGTCGGATTCAGCGTCATGCCCGCAGCCACCGCGCCCGCGAAGGGGTATTTCCCGCCCTCAGCGTCCATCTCCTCACCAGCGCCGCGCACAGGCCGCTTTTCGCCGGATTGAAATTCTCCGCCGCCGGAAACGAAGCCGAGGCTCACTTTCGACACCGGCAACACCATCGTTTCCCCTGTGAGCATGAGCGGGTCGCCCACGATCGTGTTTACATTAACCATTTCTCTGAGCTTTGCCATGGTCGTCTCCATAATATTTTCGATAGGATGCGCCATTTTTCGTATTCCTCCTTCAGCCGTTTTACTATGAACTCAATGATAATTTTCCCTGGATGCATTTTTAGCATTCCTTCCAGATAAATCCAAAATACCTTCCTCGTGAAGTCGGGTGTCACGCGCGCGGAAAAGCTCCCGTCGTCCGAGAACACGGCGTACAGAGCCTCCAGCGCGTAGCCTAGCGCGCCGCAGACGATGGCGGTCGCTGCGGCCTCCCCACCAAAGCCGAGCCTGCCGCGCGCGACGAGCCCGTGGAGGTGAAACGCGTCCCAAAAGCGAAGCCTTTCTTTTCTTTTTTTGTTTCTCTTTTCGCCTAACGCGATCATACCGAGCACCCGCTCGTACGAATACTGTCGCGCGATCCGGTGGCCAAAGATTGAAGCGCGCAGCGATACGCCGGTTTCCGTGACGAGCAAGGCGAACCGGATGCGCTTTTCCGTAAGCAGAATCAGAGCGAGCACCAGCAGCGCCGCCAAAACATAAAGGAGGGCCATACGGCCCTAATGTGTGTTTGGGATGGAAACTTTATACCAATGAGATCGCCGCGGCGGACACGTCCGCCGTTTCTTCGGGCGCGGGTTCATCCCCGTCCCCCCTGGCGGCGGCGAGCGGCGGAAGATCGGCGATGGAGTGCAGGCCGAAATGTCTGAGAAACGCGTCAGTGGTGCCGAAGAGCATCGGCCGACCAACGACGTTTTTTCGGCCAAGTTCCCGAATCATGCCGATTTTTAAAAGCTGGCTTACCGCGTACTCGCAGCGCACGCCGCGCACGTTTTCAATATCCATGCGCGTGACGGGCTGTCTGTACGCAACGATCGAGAGGGTTTCGAGCATGGCCTGAGAGAAGCTCTTCTCCTGTACGGGCTGCATCATTTCCTGCACGATGGGGGCGTATTCTTTGTTAGAGACGAGCTGCACCGTATCATCCGTCGCGTAGAGCTGCACGCCGCGCTTCTCAGCGCGGTACAGCTTGTCCATATCGCAAAGGATCGCGCCGAGCTCGTTTCCCCCGACGCCGAGCGCGCGCTGAAGCTGCGCCATCGGCACGGGATCGCCCGAAACGAACAGGATGCATTCTATCGCGCCGAAGCGCCCGTCGTACTCCAAAGGACTCCTCCTATTTCAGCTCGTCCATATATTCGTAGTTTTCGTCGTCCTCGATGAGTTCCCACGCCGTGATGGTAATTCTACCGTACGGCGTCTTCTGGCGAAGGATAATCTCCTGACGCGTGATCATCTCGAGCAGCGCCATGA
>DATMYG010000289.1:0-3908 GCA_035561055.1 Clostridia bacterium
GCGCACATAAATGCGCGCAGCCCCTGCTGTTTTTTAACCGACGCCGATTTACTGTGCGTCGTTGAGCTTCTTGTAATGCTCGTATTTCTCCTTGGCTTCCTTCTCGGCGCGGACGAAGAGCTCGGCCGCGGCGTCGGGGAACTGTTTCTGGAGGGAAGCATAGCGAACCTCGCCCTTGATGAACTCCTGATAATCGGACTTGGCCTCGCGGCTGTCGAGCACGAAGGGGTTCTTGCCCTGATCGGCAAGGTCGGGGTTGTAGCGGTACAGCGGCCAGTAGCCCGCCTCGACGGCGTGTTTGGCCTCCGCCTGCGACTTGCCCATGTTGATGCCGTGGTTGATGCAGGGCGCGTAAGCGATGATGATCGACGGTCCCTTATAGGCCTCGGCCTCGGTGAGCGCCTTGAGCCATTGGTTCTGATTTGCGCCCATGCAGACCTGCGCCACGTACACATAGCCGTAGCTCATGGCCATCATGCCCAGGTCTTTCTTCTTGGTGCGCTTACCGGCCGCAGCGAATTTGGCGACGGAGCCGGTCGGGGTCGCCTTGCTGGACTGGCCGCCGGTGTTGGAGTACACCTCGGTATC
Organism: Clostridia bacterium; assembly: GCA_035561055.1. Taxonomy (GTDB): domain Bacteria; phylum Bacillota; class Clostridia; order Christensenellales; family CAG-138; genus Phil1. The sequence continues at coordinate 589 of DATMYG010000289.1, forward strand.
GAGCACGAGCACGTTGACGTCCTCGTTCATGGCGAGCACGTGGTCGAGTCCGCCGTAGCCGATGTCGTACGCCCAACCGTCGCCGCCGAAGATCCAGATGGACTTCTTCACGAGGAGATCCGCGTTCTCGATCACCTCGCGGGCGAGGGCGCAGGCTTCGCAGGTGCAGACCTTGCCGTTCTTGAGCCAGTCGGCTTCCCATTCGGTGCCGGTCAGGTCGACGTCGACGCCTTCCTTGCAGGCTTCAAGGAGCTTCGCGGAGGCTATTTTGGAACCCTCGGCGTCGTTCATATTCTCAAGCCATTCGGCGCCCGCCGACTTGATGTCTTCCTCCGCGTATTCGACGGCAATGAGCTTCCTCACGGTATCGGCGAGCTTTTCGCGGCGATGGCCCGTGCCAAGGTTGATGCCGTAGCCGAATTCCGCGTTGTCTTCAAACAGCGAGTTCGCCCATGCGGGGCCTTGCCCCCTGGCATTGACGGTGTACGGGCAGGTAGGCGCGCTGCCGCCGTAGATAGAGGTACAGCCCGTGGCGTTCGCTATGACCATCCTGTCGCCGTAAAGCTGGGTAACGGTCTTGATATACGGCGTCTCGCCGCAGCCGGCGCAGGCGCCGGAGAACTCGAACAGGGGCTTTTTGAACTGGCTGCCCTTGACGGTGGCGGGATTGAGGTCCACCTTCTTGTCGGTGAGCTTTATGGCCGCTTCCCAGTTCTTTTCCTCGCGCTCGAGCACGCTCGTAAGGGGCACCATGGTGAGAGCCTTCGTCTTGGCGGGGCACACGTCGGCGCAGTTGCCGCAGCCGGTGCAGTCGAGCGGGGAGATCTGAATGCGGAACTTATAGCCCGCGAGCTCCTTGCCGGTGGCAGGGATGGTTTCGAAAGTATCCGGCACCGACTCGCCTTCCGCAACGAGGAACGGACGGATGACCGCATGCGGGCAGACGAGCGAGCACTGGTTGCATTGGATGCAGTTTTCCTTGATCCAGCTCGGGACGTCCACAGCGATGCCGCGCTTTTCGTACTGCGTGGTGGCGGTTGGTACAAAGCCGTCGGGCGAGAAGCAGGAAACGGGCAGCTTATCGCCGTTTTGCGCAAGTATGGGCCTGATGAGGTTGGTGAAGTACGGATCGGGCGTGGTGGCGACGGGCGTCGCGCCCTCGGTGGTGGTCGCCCACGATTCGGGGTACTTGACCTCCTTTACGCCGGTAAGGCCCGCGTCGATGGCAGCGTAGTTCATCTTTACGACCGCGTCGCCCTTCTTCTCGTAGGACTTCTTGGCGGCGGCCTTCATGAAGGAGACCGCGTCGTCCACGGGAATGATGTTGGCGAGCTTGAAGAAGGCGGACTGCATGATGGTGTTGATGCGGTTCCCCATCCCTACCTCGCGCGCGATCGCGATGGCGTCGATGTTATAGAGCTTGATATGCTTCTTCGCGATGACGTTTTTCATCGCGGCGGGAAGCTCGCATTCCATCTGCTCGAGCGTCCATTCGGAATTCAAGAGCAGCACGCCGCCCTCCTTGATGCCTTCCGCCACGTCGTAGCGGGTAGCGTAGGAGGGGTTATGGCAGGCGACGAAGTCCGCATGGTCGATGAGGTAACTCGACTGGATGGGAGACTTGCCGAAGCGCAGATGCGATACCGTGAGGCCGCCGGACTTCTTGGAATCGTAGGCGAAGTAGCCTTGGGCGTACATATCGGTATGGTCGCCGATGATCTTGATGGAGTTCTTATTCGCTCCAACGGTGCCGTCGGAACCGAGGCCGAAGAACTTGCAGGAAACGGTGCCGTCGGGCGCGGCGTTCACAGCGTCCTTGACATCGAGGGAGGTAAAGGTAACATCGTCGGTGATGCCCACGGTGAAGTGGTTCTTCTGTTGAGACGCAAGGTTGTCGTACACAGCCTTGGCCATGGAGGGGTTGTACTCCTTGGAACCGAGGCCGTAGCGGCCGCCGATGACTTTGATGTTCGTCCTGCCGGCTTCGGCGAGGGCGGTGATGATATCCTGATACAGAGGCTCGCCCAGAGCGCCGGGCTCCTTTGTACGGTCGAGCACGGCGATGCGCTTGACGCTCGCCGGGATGGCGGCAAGGAGCCTGTCCGCAGCAAACGGACGGTACAGACGCACCTTGATGAGGCCGAGCTTCGCGCCCTTCTTGTTGAGATATTTGATGGTCTCCTCGGTGACTTCCGCGCCGCTGCCCATCATGATGACGATGTTTTCCGCGTCGGGCGCGCCGACGTAATCGAACAGTTTATAGCTGCGGCCGGTGATTTTTCCTACTTCGCCCATGTAGTGCTCCACGATATCGGGGATTGTGGCGTAATACTTGTTGGAGGCTTCGCGGCCCTGGAAGTAGATATCGGGATTTTGCGCGGTGCCCGCCTGATGCGGATGCTCGGGGTTGAGCGCACGCGCGCGGAAAGCCTTGACGGCGTCCTTGTCGAGGAGCTTGTCCATGTCGGCATAGTCGATGGTGTAAACCTTTTGCACCTCGTGGGAGGTACGGAAGCCGTCGAAGAAATGCACGAAGGGGACGCTGCCCTTGATGGCGGAAAGATGCGAGACGAGAGCAAGATCCATGACCTCTTGAACGGAGCCGGAGGCAAGCATGGCAAAGCCCGTCTGGCGGGCGCTCATCACGTCGCTGTGATCGCCGAAAATAGAAAGCGCATGCGCGGCAAGAGCGCGGGCGCTTACGTGGAACACGCCGGGCAAAAGCTCGCCGGAGATCTTGTACATGTTGGGGATCATGAGAAGCAGTCCCTGCGAGGCGGTAAAGGTAGTGGTCAGCGCGCCGGCCGCGAGGGAACCGTGTACGGCGCCGGCCGCGCCGCCTTCCGACTGCATCTCCGCGATGCGCACCTTCTGACCGAACAGATTCGTCCTGCCGTTGGCCGCCCACTCATCGGCCACCTCAGCCATGGGCGAAGAGGGCGTGATGGGGTAGATCGCCGCAACGTCGCTGAATGCATACGCTACGTGCGCCGCTGCGGTGTTGCCGTCGATCGTCATGGTCTTTGCCATTTCTATATCCTCCTGTTTTGTATTCCGACTTGAACTTGAAAGAGCGGATCCCGCTTGGAGGCGTGCCGGGAGGAGTTCTGCCCTCGTTTGCGGCTTTTTCTTATGGCACGACAAAAAAAGCCCTCGGCTTTGAATCCGCTACTATTATATTAATATGGCCTGCCGGTGTCAAGGCAATCAAGCCGCATTTGCAGGATTTCAGTGTCGAAATGAAGGATTTGCTTCAAGATGATTCCGTGCTGTTTTTTTCGCGCGCATCGCATCGTTTTTGCATAAACATCCCATAAGAT
>DATMYG010000290.1:0-4255 GCA_035561055.1 Clostridia bacterium
TACTACAAATGAGCAAATTGTATCAAAACCCGATGTTCGTTCGGAGAACTCAATGTAAATTTTACATTTCTGAAGTTTGTAAGGCATACCGGCTGATACGTTTTGGAATCGTATATTCGGATTGGAGGAGGCAACGTGGACTTATTCGATTTGACGGGGAAGAGGGCGATCATCACCGGGGCGGCCGGCGATCTCGGGAAAGCAATGGCCGAGGGGCTGTATCGCGCCGGAGCCAGGATCGCAATACTGGACATCAGCGATAAGCTGGAACAGGCCGTAAAAGAAATAGACCCCTCCGCGGCCCGGGTGCATGGGGTTCGGGCAGACCTGAGCGACCGGCAGGATATCCGCCGCGCTTTTGGGGAGGCGGTGGATGCGCTCGGCGGAGGTCTCGATATCCTGATCAACAACGCGGGGATCCAGAGGCGGCATCCCGTTCTGGACTATCCGCTTGACGATTGGGACGATATCCTAGAAGTCAATCTGACGGCCGTCTTTATTCTTTGTCAGCTCGCCGGGCGGCTGATGATTGAACAAAAATACGGAAAAATCATTAACATTGCGTCCATGACCGCATTTGTCGGCGGCTATTCCATACCCGCTTATACGGCGAGCAAAGCAGGCGTCGCGCAGCTAACAAAGGCACTGTCCAACGAATGGGCCCAGCATGGCCTGAATATTAACGCCATCGCGCCCGGGTATATGCTTACGGAGCTGAGCAGGCCGCTGGTTACGGACAAGGAAAAATCCAAGGAGATCCTAGCAAGGATTCCCGCGGGCAGGCTCGGGAAGCCATCCGACTTGATCGGAACGGCCATATTCCTTTCTTCATCCGCATCGGATTATCTCAATGGGGCCGTCATTCCGGTGGACGGGGGATATTTGGGGAAGGGCTGATAGACGCCAGGGGCTGCGCCATGAACTGCACGCGCACCCCGTGGTATCGAATCATGAAGTATGGGCGAAAGCGCATCTGATGTCCCCGATTCGGTTATGCCCGCTGCCTTCGATGTTTTCAAGGGGCTTGCGGACGTCAGGTGAAACCGCCCCAAGCAAATGTGAGGTAAGCGTTTTTAGGCAAATCATTAACATCCTCACAATAACAAAACCCGCTTCGAAAAGAAGCGGGTTTTATTGCGCAGCGAAAAAGCCCGGAATTTCTTACGCATGTGCATAACCCCTGCGGCGATGAACAATTCATGAAGATTCCGCGCGAGGCTTGACAAGTGCCATCCTCATGCTTATGTTTATAAGCATAAGCTTATAAGCGGACGCGAAGGAGGCTTGCGGCATGAAAGAGAACCTCAACCCGAACGAATGGATCGTGATGAACGCGCTGTGGGAAAAGAGCCCTCTCACGCTCGGCGAGGCCATCGCCCAGATCGGCTCCCGCGCGAGCTGGGGGTACAAGACCTACCAATCCTATATGAACGTGCTCGAGAAGAAAGGTTTTGTCCTGTCCCAAAAGCGCGGGCGGGATAAGTTCTATTCCCCCGCCGTAAGCCGCGAGGCGTGCGTGGCGCGCGAGAGCGAATCCCTGCTCGCCAAGCTCGAGGGCCGCTCGGTCAAGCTGCTGCTCGCGAGCATGGTGCGCGAGAGCGATCTGTCCGAGGAGGATTACGCCGAGCTCAAGAAGCTTCTCGACGAGCAGTTCGGAAAGGAGGGGACATGAAAGAGGTTCTTTCCGCCCTGCTGGAAACAAGCCTGTACGCCTCCGCCGTCGCGGGCGCGATCCTGCTGTTCCAGACGGCGTTCAATAAGCGCCTGTCAGCCCGGCTCAACTACCTGTGCTGGGGGCTGCTGATTTTGCGCCTGCTGCTGCCCTTGACCTTCGAGAGCGGCCTTCATTTCGACGCGCTGCTGCCCGAAGCCACGCCCGCCGCTTCGACCGTACAAAACGCTTCCTCCGACGGCGCCGGGCAAAGCGCCCCTTCACAGTTATATGACAATAAGGCGCAGGCAGAGAGCGGCGCATATGCGGATCCCTCCTCTGAGCCCGCGGCCACCGGAATTCAACAGGGCGCTTCTTCCGCAGAAACGATAAAACGTCCCGTCCACTGGTACGCCCTCGCTTTCTATGCCTGGCTGACGGGGGTCGCGCTTTCCCTCGCATGGCTTGCCGCCGTCCAGCTCCGCTTTAACCGCCGCATCCTGTCGCATACCCTGCCCGCATCCCGCGAGGTCGCGGCGCTATTTACGGCGTGCAAGCTGCGCGCGGGCGTCAAAGCGGACGTGAAGCTCATCATCACCGGCGAAACGCTCTCCCCCGCCCTGTCGCTCATCGGCGCGCGTACGGCCGCGATATTGCCGGAGGCGCTGCTGAAGGATACTTCCGCCCTTCGCTACGCCATGCTGCATGAGCTTTCGCATTATAAGCGCAAGGACCACATCGTCCTTGTGCTGTGCGCGCTGCTGCGCTGCGTTTATTGGTTCAATCCCGCCGTTTGGTATGCCTTCTCGCGCATGCAGGCCGACATGGAATCCGCCTGCGACGCGTGGGTGCTCTCGCTCATCGCGCCCGAGGAAAAGCGCGGCTACCTGACGACGCTGCTCGCCCTGTTTACAAGAGGGAATCAACCCGCGCTCGGCATGGCGGAATACCGCACCAAGCGCCTGGCTAAAAAGCGTCTGGAGGGGGCGTTCCGCGCAAGCCGCACAGGGCGCCCGATTCGCTTTGTCGCCGCCGCGCTTTGCGCCGCGCTGCTGTTCACCTGCTTTACGAGCGCATGCCAGCCCACGCCGGAAACGGAAATCGTGGTCAACAAAGGGGATGACAAGACCGGCGAGGCCATCGGTGGCACCGCCGCGCCGCTTGCAACCACCGCTGCGCCCGAAATTACGCCCGAGCCGGTGTATTGGACGGGGGAATATGAGAACGCGACGGGCAGCGTGAAGATCACCGCGAACGCCTTGGTCGTCACGCCGGACGTGGCGGCATATCCCGTTTACCTCGTCGACCCGTGCGCGGATTTCTCGCAGGAGTTCGTGACCAACGTGCACGAACAGTTGCTCGGCGGCTGCGAGCTCGTCAACGCCAACAAGGAAATGACGCGCGCGGAGACTGAGCAGGCGTACCTGGAAGCATGCCAACGCCTCGCGGAGCTCGAAGAGAAGGGAACGGACGCGCTCAGCGTCATCGCCGACGGAAATACGCTTGAAGAGCAGCTCGAGGAGGAGATCGGCTACGCCAAGGAGAACATCGAAACATATGGCGAATTGATGAAAACCGCGCCCGAGACCGTGCCGGACGCCTATATCGAGCCGAATGCGTTCAACGTCATGGACGAATACGGCGGGCTCGGCTTCTCGTCCATCCCGCAAATCGGGGAATATGGCAGGCGGACGTTCGCCGTCTACAACGGCAACGACGGTACGGCCAAACGCGACTGGGCAAGCTATCTCTTCGTCATGCTCGGCGCGCAGTATTACAAGAAGGTCGCATATGACGTGACCCGGCAGGAAATGGACGAGTGGTATTCCTCTGATACGCATAGCGATCCTCCACCATTTCCCGAACTGACGAAGGTCCTTGATATGACGCAGGAAGAGGCCGAGGCGTGGGCGCTGGATGCGCTCTCGAAAACGGGCTTCCCGCACGCGCTTCGCGTGATCGGTTGCTACGCATGGGGTCTGAGTGACACAGACTCCTCCGACGGGCAGGATGAGAACAACTACGCATGGGTGCTCACGCTCGAGCCGGTTGTGGATGGCATTCCGGTGTTCAGCGAGGTTTTCCGGCTCGAAACCGATCCGTACGAAACGGCCTATTATTATCAGGATGAGGAAATCACCGTGGCAGTCAACGACACGGGCCTGCATGAATTATCGATCATGGGTTATTTCTCCGTGGGCGAGCAGCTCAACGCCAACGTGGCGCTCGTCGACCTCGAAGCCGTCAAGGAGCGCATCGCGCAGCAGCTTTTACTCGAGAGCGCCTACTGGGACGAGCAGAAGCAGGAGGGCACGCTTGAAATCATCATCGAGAAAATCGAGCTGGGCTACGGCCGTACCGTGACGCCCGACGACCCCGCGGGGCAAATGCTCATCCCCATGTGGAACGTGTACTGCACCTACCACACGCCCGGGATGGACCCGTATTACATGGATTTTCCCGCCCTCACGCTCAACGCCATAGACGGATCGAGGATGTGACGACCCGAGCGGGCCGCACACCCTTGCCTACCCGCCGCACCTTGACAATTGGACATCGCTTGTTCATAGTTTATTAAATTTCCAGCTATTGACATAAATCTTT
>DATMYG010000291.1:0-2217 GCA_035561055.1 Clostridia bacterium
TCCCCGTGTTCGCCCACCGTCACGCGCCAGCCGTTGATTTCGACGGGTTCGCGCGCTTGGCAAGACTCGCCTTTGGGAATACCCGGCATGCTGAAGGAAAGCGCTTGCCGCGCCTCATCCGCGAGCCGTTCGGGCAGAGCCGCGATCGCCCGGCCGATATACGCGCGCTGCTCCGCGTGCGAGGCTTCGAAGGTCGAGTAAGAGGAAACCTCGTTTTCGCCGCGGTATGCGCGGAGCTCATCGCGAAGCGCGGCGAGGATGTGCGCGTTGCGCGGGGAAAAGAGCGAATAATCCGTCCTGTCGCGCTGCCGCGCGGCGCGGAAGTCCGCTTTGATCCAGTTCGTGAAGTCGAAAAGATACTTCTTCGTGTCCATGCCCCAGGTATGCTCGGCTACGAGCAGAAGCGGCTCCATGAACGCGCCGTACGCGGGGCTTTCGGGGTCGAGCGCGCCGGATTTCACCCATTCTTCAGTAAGCGCGAGCAGCCGCGAAAAACCGGATACCTTGAGCGGGTCGGTCGTGACGCCGTGTATCCACGTATCGCCGATCTCCTGCGTGACGACGGGCAGCATGTCCCTCACTTCGCGCACGGCCCGGGCGAAGTCGTCCAGTGTGCCTGCCTCGATGGTCGCGTTGGGGTAGCGGGCCTCGAGCGCGCGGTACTCGGCCTCGAGCCATTCCAGCGTCGGCGGTCCCGCGTTGTCCTGCGCGTGGCAGAATGTAAGCGCCACGCCGTTTTCAAGTACGCTCGCCGCGCCGTAGCCGCCCGCGTAGTGGACGATGACCTCGTCCCCGCCGCGGCGCCAGCGGAACAATTGCGGCACCTCCGGCGCGCGGGAGCCGTTGTTCACGCCGATGTGCAGATACTCGATGCCCGCACCGGCTAGCAGGGGAACCATGGCGATCGTATGCCCGGGCACGTCCGTCATCTTGGCGGCGATGGTCTTTACGGAAAAGCGCGCGTCGAGCTCCTTTGAAATAGAAAGGCCGTAGCGGAACAGGGCTTTGTCCATCAGCTCCGTATGCGTCGTGCACGCGAGGCCGTGCCAGCGCACGTCCCCGCGGCGGATCGCGGCCTCGAGCCGCGCGGCACACCCGGCGTCGTCCGCGTGATCAAAGTAATGCTTAATGAGGTATGAGCCGACCGTCCAGAGGAAGCGCTTCTTTCCATCCCGATTGGCTGTAAGAGCGAGATCTACCGCCGCAGGGATGAACTCCTCGCGGTACTTTTTGAGGATATCGGCGGCGAGCGCCGTGTAGCCGATGTCCAGATGCGTCTTGAAGATGACGATGACTCTTTTTACATCCCTGTTATCCATGCTATCTCCCCGCCTGAAACGGCGCGTCCTTCCACGATACGAGCCGGAAACCCTCTTTTTCTGCAAACCGGTTGAGCCGCCCGGATTTCAGGTATTCGTATTCCCACACGCGCTTTCGCCACTGCGGCGTTTTTTTCTCCAGCGCTTCGTCGGGGAGCGAGGGGTGGAGGAATACCTCCGTAATACCAGGGCCGCATGTCGAAAGTTCCCGCTCGTAGTATGCGCACAGCGCCTCGTACCCCCCGATGCGCTCGACGGGCAGCGGGTGCGTCACGATCTCATCGGGTAGCGGCACCCGGTATGCCTGCGCCGTGGAGACGATGGCGCGGTGCGCTGTCTCCAGCGCGGGAGGCAGCGGGCTTCCCGTTTGCCGCGCGATGAACGCGGCGCTTTTGGCGAAGCGGAAGGGGAGAGCGTGCGCCTTGCATACGCGAAAGGCGTTGAGAAAAAAGAACCTGCCGTTCGTGCCGTAGAGTGTACCGCCGTGGCTATCCGCATGGTCGGCAATGCAGCCGTTTTCTAAAAGGAACCGATACTGGGCCTCAAGCTCGCGCGTCACGTCCTTCGCGCGCGCGGATTGCGCGGTTTCCCGCGCATCGGCATAGAGATAACCGTTCTTCGCAAGGCTCGGCGCTTCGTCTCCGGCGGATGCCCGCCACGGCTCGTCCGCCCACTCCGCGTGCAGCGTCCAGTGCGTACCGACGGGGATTCCGATTTCCGCGGCGGAGCGGCACGCCTCAACAGCGAAGCGTGCGGGCGCGAGTATGGTTGACGAGGTGACGGTGCCCTGCCGGAAGAGCTCAGCAATCGCGCCGTTCATACTCCGCGTGAGGCCGAAGTCGTCCGCGTTGACGATCAGATACCGCTCGTTCATTATCTGTCTCCAACAATATATGTT
>DATMYG010000292.1:0-6927 GCA_035561055.1 Clostridia bacterium
GGGCTTCCTTCGCGTATCCAACGTGGGCGGCGTGAACCCCGTGCTCAGCGCCGGGCATCAGGTCGTCTTCGAGAACGGCACGCGCGGCGCGGTCTACTTCGAGCGCACGGAGAAGGGCCTTGCCGAAATCAACATGAACAATCTCTTCATCGACATCGGCGCCGAAAGCCGCGAGGAAGCGGAAAAGCTCGTTTCAGTCGGCGACGTGTGCATTTTTGCCGGGCGCTTCGCAGAAATGGGCAAGCGCATCTCCTGCTCTACGCTGGACGACCGCGTCTGCTGCGCGGTTCTGGTCGATGCAATTCGGCAGGCCAAGAGCGAGCACGACGTGTATTACGTCTTCACCGTGCAGGAGGAGGTCGGCCTTCGCGGCGCGGGCACTGCGGCTTGGGCGATCGAGCCGGACCTTGGCATCAGCCTCGACGTGACCGGCACGGGCGACCTGCCCGAAGCCCTGCCCATGGCGGTGGAGCTTGGAAAGGGGCCGACGGTCAAGGTGATGGACTCCTCCGTCATCGTGCCCCCGGCGGTCAGGAAGTTCATGGAGACCGCGGCGACGGAAGCGGGCGTCCCCTTCCAGCGCGAGGTACTCCGCGCGGGCGGCACCGACACGGGCGCCGTGCAAAGAAGCCGGGGCGGCGTGCTTGCGGGTTGCATTTCCATCGGCACGCGCTACATCCACTCCCCGGTGGAAACCTGCGACAGGCGCGATTTTGACAACGCGGTCAAGCTGCTCTGCGCCTGCCTCGCCAAGAAGGAGCTGCCGGGAGCATGATCGACGAGAGACTCGCGCGCTTGCGGGCGCTTATGGAGGAACGCGGCCTTGCCGCCTATTATGTGCCCACGGACGACTGTCATTTGAGCGAGTATGTGGGCGAGTATTTCCGCGCGCGCGCCTACATGACGGGCTTCACAGGTTCGGCGGGTACGCTTGTCGTCACGCCGGGGGAAGCCTGCCTATGGGTGGATTCCCGTTACTTCCTGCAAAGCGAGTTCCAAACCGCGGGTTCTTCGATCAAAGTCATGAGGGTGGGCGAGGAAGGCGTGCCTTCCATCGCCCAATACCTACTCAATACGCTGCCGGAGGGCGCGAGGCTCGGCTTCGACGGGCGTACCGTCGGCGCGCAGTGGGCGCTCAGGACCGGCCGGCAGCTCGCAAGTAAAAAAATAACCCTCGAGCCGACGATCGATCTCGTGGGCGAGATCTGGGAGAACCGCCCCCCGTTGCCCGTCGGCAGGGTCTTCGTGCTTTCCGAAGAATATGCGGGCAGGAGCGCCGAAGACAAGCTCGCGGACGTGCGCCGCGCCATGAAGGAGAAGGACGCGGACGCGCACGTGCTGGCAACCCTCGACGACATCGCGTGGCTCTTGAACATCCGCGGGGACGATGTCCTCAACACGCCCGTCGCGCTCTCCTATCTCGTCGTCGAAGCGGAAGAGGCGTTCCTCTTCATCGACGGGGCGAAGCTCGATGAAGACGCGCGGGAACATCTCCGCTCGCTTAACGTCACAGTGCGCCCGTACGGCTCCGTGTACGAGTTCGCCGCGCGCTACATAGAGGGCTCGACGGTCATGCTCTGGAGCGAGCGCGTGAACTTTGCGCTCTATGATATCATCGCCAAGGAGGCCACCGTCGTCGACGCCGAGAACCCCACCTATCTCGCCAAGGCCGTCAAGAACGAAACGGAGGTAGAGAACCTTCGCCGCGCGCATATCAAGGACGGCCTCGCGCTCACGCGCTTTATCAAGTGGGCCAAGGAGAACGTCGGCAGGATCGAAATGGACGAGATCTCGGCTGCCGACAAACTCGACGAAGCCCGCCGCGCGCTGCCGGGGAACCTTGGACTAAGCTTCAACACCATCTGCGCCTACGGGCCGCACGCCGCGTTGCCGCATTACTCGGCGACGCCGGAAACGAACGTGAACATAGAGCCCTCGGGCTTCCTGCTCGTCGACTCGGGCGGCCAGTATTACGAGGGAACGACGGACGTGACGCGCACTTTCGCCGTGGGCGAGTTGACCCGGGAGCAGAAACGGAACTTCGCGCTCGTGCTCCGCGGCATGCTCGCGCTCGCGGGCGCGCGCTTCCTTTATGGCTGCCGTGGCGCGAACCTCGACGCGCTCTGCCGCGCGCCGCTGTGGGAGGCGGCGCTCGATTACAAGCACGGCACCGGCCACGGCGTCGGGTATCTTCTGGGCGTGCACGAGGGGCCAAACTCCTTCCGCTGGAAGATCGAGGGAGAGAAACCGACCTCCTGCGTACTCGAGGAGGGCATGGTCACCTCCGACGAGCCCGGCCTCTACTTCGAAAGCGCTTACGGCATCCGCACGGAAAACCTCGTCGTCTGCCGCAGGGACGTCAAGAATGAGTACGGCCAGTTCATGCGCTTCGAGACGCTCACCTGCGCTCCCATCGATCTGGACGCCGTCGACCCCGCGCTTCTTAACGAGGCGGAGAGGAAGCAGCTCAACTGCTACCACGCCTTCGTGTTTGAAAAGCTCGCTCCCCTCATGGACAGGGAGGAGCGCGAATGGCTGCGCAAATACACGCGCTCCATCTGAAAGGAACATGAACGTTTATCGCAAGTATTTTGGGCGTTACAAAACGCCCTTCTTCGCAGGCGTGTTCTGCGTCGCCTGTGAGGCGACGTGCGACCTTTTGGGCCCCACCATCATGGCCAAAATCATCGACGAGGGCATTGAGCAGGCAAGCCTCGCGAACGTACTGCATTACGGGCGCTGGATGCTCCTCATTACGCTCCTCGGCGCGATCTTCGCCGTAACGCGCAATATGCTCGCAAGCCGCGTTTCCCAGCGGTTGGGTGCGGACCTTCGCTACGAGCTGTTTTCAAAAATCATGCGCTTTTCCGAGCATGCCGCGGATCAAATCCAGAGCGGCTCTCTGATCACGCGCCTTACAAACGACGTGCAGCAGATCACGCAGTTCGTCAACGGCACCATGCGCATCTTCTTCAAGGCGCCCGTTACCTGCATAGGCTCCATCGTGCTGGCAACACTTCTGAACCCCGGCCTCTCCTTCATCATGTACGGCGTGGTCGCGTTCGTCGCGCTTGGCATTTTTGTGAGCATGAAGCTCTCCTACCCGCGCTACGCCAAGCTTCAGCGCGCCATGGACCGGCTCAACTCCGTCGTGCAGGAATACCTCATCGGCGTGCGGCTCGTCAAGGCCTTCGGCACCTACGATTTTGAGAAAAAGCGCTTCGGCGAGGCCAACGACGAGCTGATGAGAAAGGGCGTAGCCGCGCAGGTCATCATCACTTTCATTTCTCCGATCATGACGCTCGCGGTGGGCTTGGGCACGGTACTCGCCATAGGGCTCGGCGCGAACCAGACCGCCGCCGGCGTGACCGCGCCGGGCGACGTTTCCGCGTTCACCATCTACATGACGCAGATTCTGTCCTCTCTTCTGATGATCACGAACATCTTCAACGTGTTCGTGCGCACCAAGGCGTCGAACGCGCGCGTCAGGGAAGTGCTCGATGGGGAGGAGGATTTCGTCGGCGACGGCGCGGCGAGGACGGACGAGCGGCTCGGCGGCTCCGTGGAGTTCTCGCACGTTACCTTCTCCTATCCCGGAAGCTCGGGCGACCCGGTGCTCAAGGACCTTTCCTTCTCCATCGAGGATGGGAAGAGCCTCGCAGTCATCGGCCCCACGGGCAGCGGCAAGTCGACCATCGCCTGGCTTCTCATGCGCTTTTACGACGCGGATGCGGGGCGCATTTTCATCGGCGGCAGGGATATCCGCGAAGCCGACCCCGCGGTCGTGCGCGCGAGTGTCGCCATCGTGCCGCAAAAGCCCATGCTCTTTTCCGGCTCCATCAAAAGCAACCTCCTCTGGGGCGATGGGGAAGCCGGGGACGAAACGCTCCTCGGCGCCCTTTCCACGGCGCAGGCTGGCTTTGTGGGGGATATGCCGCAGGGCATGGACAGCATGCTCGGAAGCGGCGGCGTGAACATTTCCGGCGGGCAGAAGCAGCGCGTTTCCATCGCGCGGGCGCTCGTCAAGAACGCGCCGGTACTGATCCTCGACGACGCGACCAGCGCGCTCGACTCCGTTACGGAGGCGAAGGTGCGCGAGCGCCTCGTGAGGGATCGCGAGGGAACGCTGATCCTCATCACGCAGCGCTGCTCCACGGCCATGAACGCGAGCCGCATCCTCGTTCTCGACGCGGGGCGCGCGGTGGGCACCGGCACGCACGACGAGCTTATGCGCACGTGCGAGATGTACCGGGAAATCTACCGTTCCCAGATCGACAGCAAGGCGGCATTGGAGGCGGGTTATGGCGGATAATGCGATCCGGACGGAAATGAAGCTGCCCTCGATGTCCAACCGAGGGGGTGGAAAGGGCGGCGCGAGCCGCTTCGCGCCGGGCGAAAAGCCCAAGAACGCGAAGGGGACGCTCCGCCGCATCCTCGCGATTTTCCTTCGCTGGGGAAAAACCGTTTTTCTCGCCATGCTGCTGACTGCGCTCGCTTCCGGCGTGCAGGTCGCGGTACCCTACTTCACGGGCAAGGCCTTCAATATTTTTGCGGTGAAAGGGCTCGCGTTCGACCAAAGGTCGCTGCTTGTAATCCTCGCCGCCATCGCCGCGCTGCACGTCACGCGCTATGTTTCGACCACGGCGTCGGACGTACTGATGCTCAAGGTCAGCCAGAAGCTCATCCACGTCATACGCAGCGAGTTCTTCAACAAAATGCAGCGCCTGCCGCTGGGCTTCTTCGATACGACCCCCCACGGGGACACGATGAGCCGTCTCGCGAACGACGTGGACAGCATCTCCTCGACCATCGCCTCGAGCGCGACGCAGCTGATCGCGAGCGCGCTCACGCTCACGGGTTCGCTGACGCTGATGCTCGTGCTCGACTGGCGCCTGACGCTGGTCGTGCTCGTATGCGTACCGCTCGTGTACGCGCTGACCCGCCTTATTGCCACAAGGAGCCGCGCCTATTTCCTTTCGCAACAGAGGAGCCTCGGCGCGCTCAACGGCGTCATAGAGGAGAACATCCTCGGTATGAAAATGGTTAAGGCCTTTTCGCGGCAGGAGGAGGCAAAGGGGAACTTCTCCGCGATCAACGAGAACCTCTATCGCAGTTCTTACCGCGCCCAGACCTGGGCGGGCTTCATGATGCCGCTGATGAACGTCATCAACAATTTGACCTTCACGCTCACGGCCATCGCGGGCGGCGCGCTGAGCGTGTCCTACGGCCTTGCCATAGGCACGGTGGTGAGCTTTTTAAGCTATTCCAAGCAGTTCGCGCAGCCGCTCAACAACATAGCGAGCCTGTTCAATTCCATCCAGCAGGCGCTCGCGGGCGCGGAGCGCGTATTCGAAATACTCGACCGCGCGGAGGAAGCGCCGGATACGGGCGACGCAATCGCCCTGAGCGCGCCCAGAGGCGGCGTGCGCTTTGAGGGCGTGTGCTTCTCCTACGATAAGGAGCGGCCCGTGCTGCGCGACGTTTCCTTCGACGTGAAGCCCGGCGAGGTCGTCGCGCTCGTGGGCGAAACGGGCAGCGGCAAGACGACCATTGTCAACCTCGTTACGCGCTTCTACGACGCGGACTCGGGCACCATCAGCATCGACGGTGTGGACATCCGCCATATTAAGCGGAGCAGCCTCCGCGCGTGTTTCTCCGTGGTGTTGCAGGATACGTGCCTGTTTACCGGCAGCATACTCGACAACATCCGCTACTCCAAGCCCGAGGCGACGGACGCGGAGGTCATGGAGGCCGCGCGGCTCGCGCGCGCGGACGATTTTATCCGAAAGCTCCCCGGGGGCTACGCCACCATGGTTTCCGGCAGCGCGGATAACCTGAGCGAAGGACAGCGGCAGCTCATCGCCATTGCGCGTGCGGCGCTGTGCGAAAGCCCCATCCTCATACTCGACGAGGCGACCAGCTCCGTCGACACCAAGACCGAGAAGGACATCCAGCAGTCTCTGCTGCGCCTGATGAGCAGCCGCACGAGCTTCCTCATCGCGCACCGCCTCTCCACCATACGCGACGCGGACAGGATTATGGTGCTCGACGAGGGGCGCATCATCGAGCGCGGCAACCACGAAGAGCTCATGGCCGCGAAGGGCCATTATTACGACATGGTGGTGAGCCAGATGGGGCTCGCCGCCGAACGGACATAGGAGGTTTTTATGGTTTACGATCTGATCGTGCTGGGCGGAGGCCCCGCCGGATACCGCGCGTCGGAGCGCGCGGGCGAGGCGGGCATGAGCGTATTGTGCATCGAGGAAAGGAACCTCGGCGGCGTATGCCTCAACGAGGGCTGCATCCCGACCAAGACCCTGCTCTATTCCGCCAAGCTCTATGACGGCGCGGCGCACGGCGAGAAATACGGCGTCGCGGCTGAGGGGCTGACCCTCGACCACGGGAAAGTGGTCGAACGCAAGAACAAGGTCGTACGCACGCTGGTCGCGGGCGTCAAAGCCGCGCTCAAGGCCACGAACGCGACGGTCGTTTCCGCGCGCGGCACGATCCTGGGCAAAAATGAGGAAGGCTTCCTGGTCGAGGCCGGCGGCGAAACGCATGTTGGCAGGCGCCTTCTGATCGCGACCGGCTCCTCGAGCGCGCTGCCCCCGATACCGGGCCTTTCCGCGGCGCTCGCCTCGGGTTTCGCGGTCACGAACCGCGAGCTGCTCGACGCCAAAGAGATTCCCGCGCGGCTTGCCGTCGTGGGCGGCGGCGTGATAGGGCTGGAGCTTGCGAGCTACTTCCGCTCCGCGGGAAGCGAGGTCACGGTCGTAGAGCTCCTTGACCACATCGCGGGCGAGAACGACCCGGACGTCGTGAAGATCCTCCAGAAGAACTACGAAAAGAAGTGCGTCAAATTCCTGCTTTCGACCAGGGTCGTTTCCTTTGGCGAAAAGGAGATCCTCTGCGAAAAGGACGGCGCGC